>DASYSI010000275.1:0-5684 GCA_036003485.1 Burkholderiales bacterium
GCAATCAGCAGCATCCAGATGATGCCCATCGTTTTCTGCGCGTCGTTGCCGCCGTGGCCAAGACTGTAGAGCGCTGCCGATACCAATTGCAACCTGCGAAACCAGCGGTCGACCTTACGCGGCGTGGTGCGTGCGAAGATCCATGAAACCGCGATCATCAGCGCAACCCCGAGCACGAAACCCAGCGCCGGCGAAAGCAGGATGGCCAACGCAGTCTTGATCAAGCCGCTCGCGATCAGCGTATGCACCCCGCCTTTCGCGACCGCCGCGCCGGCCAGGCCGCCGATCAGCGCGTGCGACGAGCTCGACGGGATGCCGTAGTACCACGTAATTACGTTCCAGGTGATCGCGCCGATCAGCGCGCCGAAGACCACATAGTGGTCCACGACCTTGGCATCGATAATGCCTTTGCCGATCGTCGCGGCCACCGCGGCGCCAAAGACCAGAAACGCGACGAAGTTGAAAAATGACGCCCATGCCACGGCCCAGTGCGGCCGCAACACGCGCGTCGAAACAACGGTCGCAATGGAATTCGCGGCATCGTGAAAACCGTTCAGGAAATCGAACGCAAGCGCGATCGCTATCAGAACCACCAGCACCTCGAAGCTCATGCGCCCGGCCCTTCTGCCTGCGCTGCCGCAGGCTCAATGCTCATGAATTCTCAAGCACGATGCCCTGAATTATATTGGCCACGTCCTCGCAGCGATCGGTCACCGTCTCCAGGTGCTCATAAACCGAGCGCAGCTTAATCAGTTCACGCACGTCGGGCTCGTCGCGAAACAGACGCGCGATTGCCGCGCGCATCACGTGGTCGGCCTCCGACTCGAGGCGGTCGATATCGGCGCAGATCAACAGGATTTCAGCGGCATTGTCCATGTTGGAAAGCAATGCGACCGAATTCTTCATCTTCTCGCAGCACAGCACGCAGATGTCAGCGAGCTTCTTCGCCTCAGGCGTGGGGACGTGCATGTCATACAGGAACATGAGCTGCGCCGCATCCTCGATCATGTCGAGGATATCGTCCATTTTCGAGATCAGATGGTGAATGTCTTCGCGGTCGAGCGGCGTGATAAACGTCTTGTGCAGCAGTTCGATCGTGTTGCGCGCGATCTTGTCGGCGCGCTTTTCGATCGATTCGATATTGCGCGCACGACGCTCGAGATCGTCGGCGCTTGCCATCAGCGCGGCGAGCTCGCGGCTGCCGAGCACTATCTCTTCGGCGTGCTCGTTGAATAATTCGAAGAATCTGCCTCCCTGCGGCATCAGTCGGCTAAACATCGCGTCCTCCCGGTTGAATGCAGCGAACGGGCCGCGACGCGCAAGAATCTGCGCCCGTCGTGTCGCCCTCCCCGCGAATCGCCGGTAGTTTAGCCGGTTTGAGCGTGGCACGGCAGCTGTTTGCGGCAAGGTATACTCGATCGCATATCTCAACATGTGCGCTGCAATCACTCAAGCGTGACCCAGCTGCCGGCCGAACGCCACAGGTTTGATTCTTTCCTCGCGTGGTACTTCGTGACCATATGGGGAAGCGGCTATCTCGCCACCAAAATCGGACTGCATTATGCTGCGCCGTTCACGTTCCTCACCCTGCGTTTTGTATTCGGCATCGCGTGCACGCTGCCCATCGTGCTGATTGCGCGCGCCGCATGGCCGCGTAACCGCATAGAGTTGGGCCATGTGCTGATCGCCGGCTTTCTGATGCATACCCTGAACTTGGGCGGCAGTCATTACACGCAGTATCTGGGCGTGTCGGCGGGCATTACGGCGGTGCTATTGTCGGTGCAACCGCTGCTGACGGCGCTGATCGCATCGCGCTGGATGGGGGAACGACTGAGCGCTCGCCAATGGCTCGGCATCGCGCTCGGTCTCGCCGGCGTGCTGCTGGTCGTGTGGCACAAGATCGATGTACGCGAAATGACACTCGCCAGCCTGCTCGCCGTAGCGACCTCGCTGCTGGGAGTGACCGCCGGAACGCTCTACCAGCGCGTGTTCTGTCCGCTGATCGACCTGCGCGTGTCGGCGCTGGTGCAGTTCGCCGCCTCGGCGCTGACACTCGCGCCGCTCGCGTGGCTGGTCGAAGGTTTCAAAGTGGATTGGGCATGGCCGATGTTCGGCGCGCTCGCGTTTCTGGTTATCGGCGCATCGATACTCGCGGTCAATGCGCTGCACACGCTGATGCGGCACGGCGAGGCGACGCGCGTGACGAGTCTGTTATATCTGACTCCGATTTTCGCGGTAGTGCTCGAGTTCGTCATGTTCCGCGTGATGCCGACACCGCTTTCCATTGCCGGCATCGCGGTCACCTGTCTGGGCGTCGCGCTCGTCACGTGGACACGCGTGCGGCCGGAATCACGCTAGCGCTGACGCCGGAATCCAGGCCGCGCCCGCTTGAACGCGGGTAAAATCGAAGTTCCGGCGGATGCCGCACGGCAATAAAGGAAGCTGCACCGAGTTCCTCTGCCGTCACTGCAAACTTCCGCAATCGGCTCCCGCGCCGCTGGCGCTGGAAATACACATTGATCATTTACCTCGTCGTACTGCCCACCATCCTGCTGCATCTGGCATTTGCGGGATTTCGCGTCAACCTGTCGTTGTTCGCGCTCAGTTTGCAGGCATCGCCTTTTACCGTCGGCGTCATCGTATCGTTGATGGCGCTGGTGCCGATGACATTCGTCATCAGCGCCGGGCGCATCATCGATCGTATCGGCATTCGTAAACCGATGCTGCTGGGCGCATCTGCGACAATCGCCGGCTTGGCGCTCGTGTTCGCGATGCCGCGGCTCGACATGCTGTTTATCGCGAGCCCACTGGTAGGCTCGGGATTTATACTGTTCCACATCGCGGTCAACCACGCGATGGGTATGCTGGGACCGCCCGCGCAACGCGTCAAGAATTTCAGTTTGCTCGCGCTGACGTTTTCGACCTCGGGCTTTCTCGGTCCGATGCTTACCGGCTTTTCGATCGACTGGTTCGGGTACCGCAATACGTTTTTGTTGCTCGCGATCAGCGCAGTGATCTCGGTTATCGTGCTGCTCGTCAACAAGCTTGAAATTCCGAAACACGAACCGTCGGAAATGCCCGGCAAGCCACGGCGTCTCGCCGACCTGTTGCGCAGCCGCACCATGCGGCGTGTTTTTATCGTCAGCGGCACGCTGTCGATGGCATGGGACATGTTTTCGTTTGTGGTGCCGATTTACTGCTCACAGATAAAAATTCCGGCCTCCCAGATCGGGCTCATACTCGGCGCTTTCGGCATCGCTATATTTTTCGTGCGCCTGATGCTGCCGCTGTTCGCACACCGCACCAGCGAGTGGCAAATGCTGATCGTCGCGATGATCGCGACGGGCGCGACATTTTTTGTGTTCCCGCTGGTGCATACCGTGCCGGTCCTGATCGGACTCGCCTTCATACTCGGTATGGGACTCGGCGGCGCGCAGCCGGTGATCATGTCGATGTTGTACGCGCATGCCCCGGCCGGCCGCGGCGGCGAGGCGGTCGGTTTGCGTACACTACTGATCAATTTCAGCCAGAGCGGAATCCCGTTGCTATTCGGTGCGCTCGGTGCAGCGCTCGGCATGGCGCCGGTTTTCTGGACCATGGCAGTGGTGCTCGCGGGCAGCGGGTGGGCGCTGCGCAAACCGTAAGCGACGATTGCATTACGAAATCGCCGGCGGGCCGCCTCACGCAACGGTTTGAAGAATCGCAGAAACGCGAACGGTCGGCGCCACTCACGCGGCGTCGACCGTTTTCTTGAAAGTGAATCGCGAAGCGCTGCGCACGCAGCGGCAAATGCGATTACTTCAGATGCTTGCTGACGAGCTTCGTCATCTCAAACATCGAGACCTGTTTCTTACCACCGAATACTTCCTTCAACTTATCGTCGGCATTGATGTTGCGGCGATTCTTGCTGTCCTGCAGACCGTTCCTCTTGATGTAGGCCCATAGTTTCTTGGTGACCTCGGTGCGCGGGTACGGGCCACTGCCGATCACTCCGCTGAGCGATGACGAAATCTGCATCGGCTTCATAAACGCGGCGCTCGGTTTACGTCCTGATTTTTTCTTCGCGGGTTTCTTGCTAGCTTTTTTCTTTGCGGCCATCGTGTGTTCTCCTTGACGATAAAGACGGAATATCACCCAAAATGGGTTGACGCGATTGTAATCCAAACTTTGCGTCTGTGGTGCAACTGGCGAGAGAAAATCTGCTATGGCGTGAGCCGCGAAACGGGAGTCGCGGCACCCGGTCCTATCCGTTTGTCATGTTGCCATGCGTCGTTGAAATCCGCCGCCGGAAGGTCTACATTGTCCACTCCGTCCAAGGGAGGCCCGCCATGGTGAAGCTCACTTTAACCGTCAACGGCAAACCGGCTGTCGTCAAATTTGACGACCCGCAAATGCCGCTGCTCTATGCTCTGCGTAACGACGTCGGCTTGCACGGGCCGCGCTTCGGCTGCGGATTGGCCCAATGCGGCGCATGCACGGTGCACATTGACGGCAGTCCCGTGCGCTCGTGCGTCTATCCGGTGTCGAAGGCAGCCGGCAGGAACGTGGTGACTCTCGAGGGTCTAGGCAAACCCGGCAAGCCGCATCCGCTGCAACAAGCGTTTATCGAAGAGCAGGCCGTGCAATGCGGATACTGTATTAACGGCATGATCATGCAGGCAAAAGCGCTTCTCGACCGCAATAGAAACCCGGACGAGACGCAAATCCGCGCGGCGCTCAAAAACAATCTGTGCCGATGTGGCACCCACCTGCGGATCGTGCGCGCGATCAAGCGCGCCTCCGGGATGATGGCGTAGGAGGCCGACATGACCACCTCGATTCACGGCGTGTCACGCCGCGATTTTTTAAAAACTTCCGGTGCGCTCGTTGTCGTGTTTTCCCTCGGCGACGGTCGTGCTGGGGCGGCGCGCAGCCCGCACGCCGCGCAAAACCTTGGCAAAACAGTCGCGCTCGATCAGGTCGATGGCTTTCTTGCGATCGGCTCCGACGGCTCGGTAACGGTATTCTCCGGCAAGGTCGATCTGGGCACAGGGATACGCACGGCTATGACGCAAATCGCGGCCGAAGAACTATCGGTGCCGCTCGAACGAGTCGAGGTAATCCAGGGCGACACTGCGCTGACCCCCGACCAGGGCGTGACCTTCGGCAGCCTTTCGATTCAGGTCGGCGGCATGCAGATCCGGCAGGCGGCCGCGACGGCGCGCGAAGCGCTGATGACCGAAGGGGCAAAAAAGCTCGGGGTGTCGCGCGACGAGGTAACGGTGCGCTTGGGTCGCGTCTATTCGCGCACCAATGGTCAAGACGTGTCTTTTGGCGAGCTCGTCGGCGGCAGGGATTTTTCGCTCAAGGTCGACACCAACGCCCCGCTCAAGGACCCGGCGAGCTATACCATCGTCGGCAAATCAGTAAGCCGTTTGGATATTCCCGACAAAGTCACCGGCAAATTTACGTACATGCAAGATTTCAGAGTGCCCGGCATGCTGCATGCGCGCGTAGTACGGCCGACTGCCTTAAAGTCCGATTTGCTGGCGGTCGACGACACGGACGCGAGGAAAATACCGGGTTTCGTAGCCACAGTGCGCAAGGATAATTTTCTGGCCGTGGTCGCCCAAAACGAGTGGGCGGCGATCAGAGCCAGCCGTGCCTTGAAAGCAACGTGGTCAGACTGGCAGGGCCTTCCGGAT
>DASYSI010000276.1:0-13191 GCA_036003485.1 Burkholderiales bacterium
ATGGGACGGGAAAAACTGATGCTTGAGCAAAAGGCCCTGTGTCCGGAGATGTATGAGATTTCGGTCGGGCATTTGTTTGGCGATATCTGGGCGCGGCCCGGACTAAGCCTGCGTGAACGGCAGCTCGTTACGCTGGCGGCCAACATCGCATGCGTGCGCCCCAGCGGCAACCATTCGCATTACCGCAGCGCGCAGCATATCGGCATCACGAAGCAGGAAATCTGCGAAGTTATCTTGCAGGTTGGCCACTATGCGGGATGGCCGGCACTTTCCCACGCGACCCGCCAGTTTACCGAGGTGCTGGAAGAAGATGCGAAGACGAACAGGAAAAAAGAAAAGAAAAGACGCAAGTAAGCGCGGCATATTGCTGATATTTTTAAATCCGAGAGGAGCGCAACGATGATGCGGGTGATGCGATACGGAATCGGCACGTACGCGATCGCGATGGCATTCGCATCGGCGCTTTGGGTGATGCCGGCTGTTGCTCAGAATTATCCTTCGAAGCCGATACAGTTAATTGTGCCGTCGGCGCCGGGCGGATGTCTCGGCTCTCGGCGAGGGGGTTGGTGTTGGGGCGGAGACGGGACAGTGACGCCCGGCCTATGGCACTGGATACAACGATGGTCAGCAGTTGCGATGGTGCTGCTGGCCTCGCTTTGGGTGATGCCGGCTGTTGCTCAGAATTATCCTTCGAAGCCGATACGGTTAATTGTGCCGTCGGCGCCGGGCGGCGGCACTGATATCGTCGCGCGCGTAATCGCGCAGGGACTGAGCGAAGCGTGGGGACAGACCGTCGTAGTCGATAATCGCGGTGGTGCGGGCGGCCTTGCCGGCGTGACGGTCGTCGCCAAGACATCGGCTCCCGACGGTTACACCTTGCTGCTCGGAAGCAACGGCCATCTGTCGTTTGCTCCCGCAGTCAATCGCCAGCTCCCCTATGACCCGCAAAAGGATCTCGCGCCGGTTTCACTGGTTGCGGCGCAACCGTTCGCGTTGGCCGTGTCTGCGGGATTGCCAGTCGCCACGATGAAAGAGTTCATCGCTTACGCGAAAAGCCATCCGCGCGCCATTAGCTACGGATCCGGAGGCACCGGTACGGCGTCTCATCTTGGCACCGAACTATTGATGCTCAGCGCCGGCTTCTCAATGCTGCACGTTCCGTATAAAGGCACCGGGCCGGGAATGGTCGCGCTGATGTCCGGCGAACTTCAGTTTCTGATGGCGGGACTCGCGACCGTCATGTCCCAAAGCAAAAGCGGAAAAATCAAGGTGCTCGCGGTCACCGGCGCGCAACGCTCGCGCGTGGCGCCCGATATTCCTACGGTCGCCGAAGCGGGTGTGCCGGGCTACGAGTTCATCGTGTGGTACGGAATAATGGTCCCGGGCGGAACGCCGCGCGCGATTATCCTGAAGCTAAACGCGGAAATTGCGCAAGTGCTGAACTCGCAAGCGACGCGCGAGCGCTATGCCACCGCCGGCCTCGAGCCGATCAGCAACTCGCCCGACGAATTCGCCGCCCTGCTCAAGCGCGAAATCCCGAAATGGAAAAAGATCGCGAAGGATGCCAACATACGCGTTGAATGAGAGTTAGCGCCCGGCGTTTCGCGCTCTGGCCACCGCTCATGTGCTGGAGTAAAATGATCCCCTTTTTCCTCGGAACAAAGCTCCGGATTCCCCGGACTATTTTCCAGCTGATTTTGACTTGAGGAGATGACCATGACCAACGGACGCGAAGTCGTTGTTGTAAGCGGTGTGCGCACTGCAATCGGTGATTACGGCGGCAGCCTGAAGGACATTGCGCCTTCCGATCTCGCGGCGCAGGTGGTGCGTGAATCCGTCAAACGTGCCAAAGTCGACCCGCACGACGTCGGGCACGTCGTGTTTGGTAATGTGATTCACACCGAAGCCAAGGACATGTACCTGTCGCGGGTAGCGTGCATCAAAGGCGGCCTGCCGCACGAAACCCCGGCGCTCACGTTGAACCGTCTGTGCGGCAGCGGCCTGCAGGCGATCGTCAGCGCGTCACAGTCGATCCTGCTCGGCGATGCCGAAGTCGCGGTTGCCGGCGGCGCCGAATCGATGAGCCGCGGCGGCTACACGCTACCCAGCCTGCGTTGGGGCCAGCGCATGAACGACGGCGGCGCGGTCGACATGATGGTCGGTGCATTGACCGATCCGTTCGACACCACTCATATGGCCATAACCGCCGAAAACGTCGCCGAAAAATGGAAAATCTCGCGCACGCAACAGGACGAGCTTGCAGTCGAAAGCCACCGCCGCGCGATCAATGCCATCGAAAAGGGCTACTTCAAGGAACAGATCCTGGCGATCGAACTGAAGACGCGCAAAGGTACCGTCGCATTCGACAAGGACGAGCACCCGCGCGCCGACGCCAGCCTCGAAAGCATGGCGAAGCTGCGCACGGTGTTCAAAAAGGACGGCTCGATCACGGCTGGCAATGCGTCGGGAATCAACGACGCCGCCGCAGCCGTGGTGCTGATGGAAAAAGGCGCCGCCGCGAAGCACGGCGCGAAGCCGATGGCACGTCTCGTGTCCTATGCGCTGGCAGGTGTCGATCCTAAGTACATGGGCATAGGTCCCGTGCCGGCATCCCGGAAAGCGCTCGAGAAAGCCGGCCTCAAGATCGAAGACATGGACGTGATCGAAGCCAATGAAGCGTTCGCCGCACAGGCGCTTGCCGTTGCGTGCGACCTCAAGTTCGACATGAAAAAAACCAACCCCAACGGCGGCGGTATCGGTCTCGGCCATCCGATCGGCGCCACCGGTTGTATCGTCACGGTGAAAGCGCTCTATGAACTGCAGCGCACCGGCGGCCGCTACGCGCTGGTTACAATGTGCATCGGGGGCGGTCAAGGTATCGCTGCGGTGTTTGAGCGACTGAACTAAGCACCACCTATAGGTCATGCGCCGGAAGTCGTTGTCGCAGCTCTTGCAACTGTGCCAACCCGAAGTGGGTGAACGCGAGCCCGCTTAATACCGGAACCAGCAAATTGAGCAGCGGCACGTAGTAGAGCAATGCGAGCATGACCCCGAGCAGATACATCCTACCCCAGCTCGCTTCGAGTATTGCGCGGAATTCTTCCGGACTCGCGTGTTCCGATAAGGCGTCATAACGGAACAGCCGCTGGTTGAGATATGCCGCGAGCACCAGTGGAAGTACCGGCACGAGTACGCCCGTCAGCCACAGCGGCAAGGTGACGATCCATAACCCGGCGAACACCAGCACCGCGACAAGCGCGTTGCCGATGCTGCCCAGCACCGTACCGCCGCGCCGTTTTTCGAGCGTAGGATAATAACGCGCGGCGACGAAGCTCACGATCAGCGGCATCTCCAGCACCGCCGCGATCAGCACCGCGGTAATCAGGATCATCGGTGCAAGCAGCAGCCACAGCAGCAGCAGCACCGAGTAGTGTATGACGCTGGAGTAACCATGCTGCTGCAGCCAGCCGCTGATATCCGATTGCGCAATGAGAGCGCTCAGCCACTGCGACCAGCTGTCCCAGTAAAGCCAGGCCAAGCCCAGCCATAATGCGAGCGCGGCCAGCATCGGCCAAATCGTCAACGCCAGCATGCGTGGATGCAGCAAACTCCCGAAGGCGCGCCCAAACGCGCGCAGCACATCATTCATGGCCGGACCTGGGATTGGTAAGCTGCATGCCGTGTCGTGCGCATCGGCTCATTTTAGCGGAGTTAGGCATGCATCTTGAAAATCAGTAAAATCGTAAGTGCTGGCAACACGCCGCGACGACGAGTCACAACTGCATGTCGACCCTCACCCAATCCGGCGCATGGCTGGCGCTTAGAGTGCACCGGCAATCGATGGCCGGCGCCAACATCGCCCAGCTCTTTGTTGATCGCGAGCGCTTCGAGCATTTTTCGCTGCGGTTAGGCGAGCTGCTGCTCGACTATTCTAAAAACCCGGTTGACGCTGACACAATGAAGCTGCTCGCGACACTTGCGCGCGAGCGCGGCGTGGGTGAGCAGATGCTGCGCATGTTCAGCGGCGAGAACGTCAACACCAGCGAAAACCGGCCCGCGCTGCACACTGCGCTGCGCGGCGCGCTGCCGGTGATGGTGGACGGCGCCGATGTGATGCCGCAGATCCAGACCACACTCGAGCGCATGCGCGAATTCAGCGACGGCGTGCGCAGCGGCAGCGTTACCGGCCACGCCGGCAAGCCCTTCACCGACATCGTCAATATCGGCATCGGCGGCTCGCATCTGGGCCCGGCGCTCGCGGCACGTGCGCTTGCGCCTTACGCAAGCACCGGTCTGCGCGTGCACTTCGTATCGAACATCGATTTCGCCGCCTTGCAGCGCGTTCTCTCCACGCTTGATGCAGCAACAACGCTGGTTATTATCGCGTCCAAGACATTCACAACCGTCGAAACGCTCGCCAACGCGCGTTTAGTGCGCGACTGGCTTGGCCAGTCCGTGGGCGCGGGCGCAGGAAATCATCTTGTGGCGGTTACCGCGAACACGCCGCTTGCGCTCGATTTTGGCGTTGCGCAAGAGCGCGTGTTCCCGTTCTGGGACTGGGTCGGCGGACGTTATTCGCTGTGGTCTGCGGTCGGCCTTCCGGTCGCGCTCTTGATTGGCATGGACAACTTCGATCAGCTGCTGTGCGGGGCGCGCGCAATGGACGAGCACTTCCGCGACGCGCCGTTCGAGCGCAGCATGCCGGTCATTCTTGCGCTGCTCGGCATCTGGAACAACAATTTTTTTGGCGCCGCATCGCATGCGATCCTGCCTTATGACGAATCGCTTGCACTGCTGCCGGCATGGATGCAGCAACTTGACATGGAATCAAGCGGCAAGCGAGTGACGCGCGACGGCGAAGCGGTGGATTACGATACCGGCGCGGTCATCTGGGGCGCGCCCGGCACCGATGCCCAGCACTCGTTTTTTCAACTGCTGCATCAGAGCACGCGCCTGATACCCGCCGATTTTATCGCGATGTGCCGGCCGCAGCATGCGCTCGAGCAGCACCACGCAATACTGATGGCAAATTTTTTCGCGCAGACCATGGCACTCATGAACGGTGCGCCGGAGGCAAATGCCGCGCATGACATATTTCCGGGCAACCGACCAACCAACTCCATACTGATCGAAAAGCTGACACCGCACTCGCTGGGAATGCTGCTTGCTCTCTACGAACACAAGGTTTTTGTGCAGAACGCGGTTTGGGGTCTTAATGCATTCGACCAGCCTGGCGTCGAGCTTGGCAAACGCCTTGCGGAGCGTATTCAGTCCGACCTCGACGGCGGCGACCCGGTGACAAATTACGATGCCTCAACCAACGGCCTGATAAATTTCTACAAAGCCAACCGTGATGCCTGAATACCGCAACGCGCGAAAAGAGATGAATGGCGAGGGCCCTCATCCTTTCCGCGGCCGCTCGTCTGTCTCGTACTTCAGACCCACACAAGGAAAAAAACCATGAACGAAGAAACTTTCAATATGAGCATTCGAAAATTCCTGAAAATGGTCGGCGTGCGCTCGCAGACCGAAATCGAGCACGCCGTCGCCAAGTCCATTGGCGACGGCAAGCTCAGCGGCAACGAAGCACTTCCTGCGCGCATGCGGCTCACGATCGGAAAAATAGACCTTGATCTCACGCTCGACGGCGAAATCCGGCTCGAGTAATTCGGTAGATGGCTAGTTTCCATCCGGCGCGCGCAGCGTCAACTGATCGCCGCGCTGGGTAAGTTCGAGCCGCTGCAGGAAATTCATTCCGAGCAGCACGGTTTCGCTGTCCATGCCATTGGTGACGAGAGCGCTGACATCGCGCATTTCGATCGGTCCGAGTCGTACGCGGTCGAGCCGGGTCTGATAAGCGGTGGCGGGGCCGTTCGCAGTCTGCAGCGTCACTTCAGCGCCATGCTTCAGGCCAAGTTCGCGCCCGAGCTGAGAGGAGAGCGCAACCCAGCTTGCACCGGTATCGACTAGGAACGTCACGTGCCGGCCGTTGATCTCGCCGGCGGCGATGTAATGTCCGGCGCGATTGCGCGCGAGCTTGAGCTCGCCGCGCTGTTGATCGAGCACGCGCGCGGTATTGGGGTTGTTCTGCTGCGCGTCCCACCCGTTGAAGAACCAGTAAAGCCCGCCCATGACCAGCAGCCACGCGGCTATAAGCATTAGCGTGCCGCCGCGGCGATGGGGATTGGGGTTCTGTTCCATCCTAAAGAAGCTTTGCCGCGAAGGACGCCAAGGATGCGAAGTAAGACGATAATCCCCGCAGATTCAAAACAAAATGTAATTTCGGTTGTGTTTACTTACATTGAAGGGGTCTTGCTTTTCCTTGGCGTCCTCCGCGTCCTTGGCGGCAACGCTTTAAAGCCTCAGAAAATGCTCGCGGTAGTACTTGAGTTCGTCGATCGATTCGTAAATGTCCGCCAGCGCCTCGTGCTTGCCATGCTTGGCGAAGCCGGCCGCGAGCTCGGGTTTCCAGCGCTTCACGAGCTCCTTCAGTGTGCTCACGTCGAGATTGCGATAATGAAAGAACGCTTCGAGCCGCGGCAGATGCCGCACCATGAAACGGCGATCCTGATGCACCGAATTGCCACACATCGGCGACACGCCCGGCGGAACAAACTCCTGCAGAAATTGCAGCAGGCGAGCCTCCACGTCGGCTTCGGTCAGCGTAGAAGCTCTGACGCGATCGATCAGACCTGACTTGGCATGCGTGCTTTTGTTCCACGAGTCCATCGCGTCGAGCACGGCGTCGCCGTGGTGCACGACCAGTACTGGCGCCTCGGCAACGGTATTGAGGTGTGTATCGGTAACGACAATCGCAACCTCGAGTACCTTGTCGGTATCCGGGTTGAGTCCGCTCATCTCCATGTCAATCCACAACAGGTTGTTCGGATCTGCAGTCATGGTTCGCGCCAGCAAAAAAGTGGCATATTTTGTCATATAACAAGTTGGTAGCATAATCTCACGCTCATGCAGACATTTTCCGCGATCTTTCTCGCCGCTTTAGCTCTGGCCGCCGCGACCAAGTTTTGGCTGGGCGCGCGTCATTTGAGTCACATTCAGCGCCATCGTGACCAGGTGCCTGCGGAATTTACGAACGAAATCAGCCTTGACGCGCACCGCCGGGCGGCTGACTACAGTTGCGCCAAGACACGCTTTGGATTGCTGGGCACTGCGTTTGAGTGCATGGTGGTTCTGGTGCTGACTTTCGGCGGCGGGTTGCAGTGGCTGCACGACATCACGGCGGGCTGGTTTGCGCCCGGTGTCGCGCGCGGCGTTGCACTCATCGTGTTGCTTGCCGCAATCATGACGCTGATCGACATTCCGTTCGCCTGGTACCGCGCCTTCGGTATCGAGCAGCGCTTCGGTTTCAACAAGATGACTCCGCGGTTGTTCTTCATCGATGTGCTGAAACATGCGGCGCTCGCCGCGGCGCTCGGCGTTCCTCTCATTGCGTGCATCCTATGGGTGATGCAGCGAGCGGGCGAGTGGTGGTGGCTTTATGCGTGGTTGATCTGGGTCGGATTCAACCTGATCGTCCTTGCGGTTTATCCAACCTGGATTGCTCCACTATTCAATAAATTTCTGCCGCTCAACGATCCGCAGTTGAAAGATCGCATCGAGCGCCTGCTCGCAAAATGCGGTTTCAAGGTGCAGGGGCTGATGGTCATGGACGGCTCGCGCCGATCGAGCCATGGCAACGCCTATTTCACCGGATTTGGCAAGACCAAACGCATCGTGTTTTTCGACACGCTGTTAGCGCGACTCGGTCCGAGCGAGATCGAGGCGGTGCTCGCGCATGAGCTTGGCCACTTCAAGCTTAAACATGTGGTCAAACGCATCGGCTGGATATTCGCGGCCAGCCTCGCTTTCCTGTGGCTGCTCGCCCAGCTCATGAACCAGACGTGGTTCTACACCGGACTCAATGTGCAATCGCCTTCGACCGCGATGGCGCTCATCTTGTTTTTCGTCGTCGTGCCGCAATTTATTTTTCTGCTGCAGCCGGTGGCGAGCTTTTATTCTCGCCGGCACGAGTTCGAGGCCGATCATTACGCCGCACAGCACGCTTCGGTCGCTGATCTGATATCCGCGCTGGTCAAACTCTACAAGGATAACGCTTCAACCCTGACTCCTGACCCGTTGCACTCGGCGTTCTATGATTCGCATCCGCCGGCGACCCTGCGCATGGCCCGGCTCCACGCCTATAGCCGGGAATAGCAGGCTGATGCAGAACCGGATCGGTACAATGGCGGCTCAATATGACGGGGGACCTTTATGACAGCACCTGATCTTGCGCACAAGAAGTGCAAGCCGTGCGAAGGCGGCGTGTCGCCGCTCAAGGCGCATGAGATCACTCAACTGCTCGAACAGCTCCGCGGCTGGGAGTACAAAAATGGTGTCATCACCCGCAGCTACGAGTTTAAGAATTATTATCAGACCATGGCGTTCGTCAATGCCGTGGCGTGGATTTCGCACCGCGAAGACCACCATCCGGACATGACGGTCGGCTACAACAAGTGCAGAGTCGATTACTCGACCCATGCGATCGGCGGGCTTTCCGAGAACGATTTCATTTGTGCGGCCAAGCTTGACGCGCTGTTCAGCCTTTGAGCGACCGCGCGAAAATACGCGACGTCTCGACACAATCCGGCACCATCGTGGCGAGCTTCGGCCGCCAGTTCTCGGTGGAACTTGGCGATGGCACGCAGGTCGCGTGCGTCGCGCGCGGCAAGCGCACCGACATCGCGTGTGGCGATCGAGTCGCCATCGCGATGACAGCGCAAGGCCAGGGCGTCATTGAATCCACCGCGCCGCGCACGTCACTGTTCTATCGTTCCGACATCCAGCGCGAGAAACTGATTGCAGCGAACGTCACGCAAATTGTGATCGTGCTCGCGGTACCCGCGTTTCACCGGGAACTGCTCGACCGCTGCCTCGCCGCGGCCGAGGATGCCCAAATACGCTCGCTGTTGGTGCTCAATAAAATGGATCTGCCGGCGGCAGATGACGCATTGCGCTCGCTCGAGCTCTATCGGGCGCTCGGCTACGAGGTGCTGCCGCTCGCGGCGAAAATCGACCTGGCGCCGCTTCGCGCGCGTCTTGCCGGCCACTTGAGCGTGCTGGTCGGTCAATCGGGAATGGGCAAATCGACCATTATCAACAGGCTGGTGCCGGATGCCGCGGCACGTGTAGGGGATTTGTCACACGCGCTCGGCAGTGGACGCCACATCACGACCCATGCCCGGCTCTACCACCTTGATGCGACGAGCCACATCATCGACTCGCCCGGAATGCAGGAGTTCGGCCTGCACCACGTCGGGCCGACTGAACTCGCGCATTGCTTTGTAGAATTCGGCAGGCATCTCGGGCATTGCAAGTACAACGACTGCAAGCATTTGACTGAGCCAGGATGCGCAGTCTCAGCCGCGCTTGAGCACGGAGAAATTCGACCGCAGCGAGTCGAGTCTTACCGCAAGCTCGTAATGCAATTGATGCAGAAAGAAAAACGCTGGAACTAAGTTGGCGGTCTGCCATCGCTATGCGAGACGGTCTAGTAAAAGAATTGTGGTGAAAAACCATCGGTCCACGCCTGTCGTCGTTTTATTTATCGCATTGATCGTGAGTGCGGCGAGCGCTTCTGCCCAGACCTATCCCAACAGGCCGATTCGCATTATCGCGGCGCAAAGCGCCGGCGGCGTCACCGACATGCTGGCGCGCGTATTCGCGCAGAAATTCAACGAAGCGTGGAAGCAGCCCGTAGTGGTGGAAAACCGTCCCGGTGCGGGTGGCGCGATCGGCACCGAAATCGCGACTAAATCGGCGCCCGACGGCTACACGCTTCTGCTCTCGTCCGCCGGGCCGATCGTAATCAATCAGGCCTTATACCCGAACCTCGGCTATGATCCGCTCAACGATCTCGTGCCGATCGCTTTCATTGCGAGCTCTCCGCTGATGTTGATCACGCATCCATCAGTGCCGGCGAGATCGGTGAAGGAACTGATTGCGCTCGCCAAGGCGCAGCCCGACAAGTTGAGTTACGGTTCCGGCGGCAGCGGCTCGCCGCCCCATTTGACCGCTGAGCTATTCAAAGCCACCACCGGCGTGAGCCTGGCGCATATTCCCTTCAAGGGTTCGGCACCGAGCGTGTTGGCGCTCGTTGCCGGCCAGATCGATCTATCGTTTTCTACGGTGGTGATCGCGCTGCCGCAAGTGAAAGCAAATCGCCTGCGCGCGCTGGCAGTGACTTCACCCAAACGCTCGCGGGCGGTGCCGAATCTGCCGACCATGATGGAGGCCGGCGTGCCGGACTTCGAATCGCAGCAGTGGTTCGGCCTGTTCGGCCCGGCGGCGCTGCCGAACGAGATCGTCAATAAGCTCTACACTGAAACCACGCGCATTTTGGAAATTACTGAAATACGCGAACGCCTGTCGAGTGATGGTGGCGAGCCCGGCCTTCTGTCGCAGAATCAATTCTCCGCGTTCATCCGCGCTGACGCAGCGCGCTGGGCCAAAGTGGTCAGGCAATCCGGCGCTACGGCGGAATAGTTCATAGAGACTTGCCGACATTACGACGGCACCCGTCAGAACCAGCTTGCGATTGTCGCAAGCAAAATCAGGAAACACCACAATACCAGCGCGCGCCAGATGAGCCCGACCGCTGCCTGCATATAATCGACATCGGCTTCATCGCCATCGCCGAGCTGCGGCCGGTATTCGATGCCGTTATCTTGATGCAGGACGCCGCCCAACTTGACCCCGAGCGCGCCGGCGGCCGCGGCCAGGAGAATGCCTTCAGATCGCGAGCGCCACGATACCGCATGTTCGCGCCAGCATTCGACGGCGCCCATGAAATCGCCGGCAAAGGCGAAGCCTATCGCAGTCAGTCGTACTGGCACCCAGTCGATGACTTCGAATGCGCGCTCAGCAAACCGGCCGTATGCATTTGTCTGTGCGTCGCGGGCCACGCCCCAGCGGTCATTCAGCAGCGCCGCCAGCCGGTAACCGATGGCGCCCACCGGCCCGAGTACCACAAACCACGCCATCACGCCGAATACGTGGCGATGCGAACGCACGAGTCCAAGCTCGATGGCGACGCGGGCGGCTTCGCTGGCGCTCAGTTCGCGCGCTGATTCACCGCGCCATTGAGTCAGCGCTTCGCGTGCGCGTGTCAGATCTGCATTTCGCAGCGCCTGCATCACGTCATTGTAGAAATGGCTGAACTGGCGGAAGCCGAGTGCGAGATAGAGCACCACGACATTCCACAGCACGGCAAATACGATCCCCATATGCCGGCACAGCGCGTAAACGCTCAGGGTAATCAGAGCCGGTGGCGCCATCGCGAGCAGCCACGCGATAACGCCGTCGCGGTACTGTCCGGCATTCAAATTGCGCGCAAGCCAGTCTACATAGCGCGCAAATTCGCCGTAGATCCGATTTCCCGACCGCAACGGCCGCAATTGCTCGAGCAGCAGCGCCGCCACCAGCGAAATAAATGTCATGGCGCGAGTCCGTATTGCTAGACTACCGACCGGTCGGACTTCGACTGACTATTCGATTCTGCACCCCGCCTGCCATGCCTAAATCTCGCTTGGCCAGGCGGCGGGGCGCGGTAACGCGTACAAATTGCAACCAATAGCGCAACTCTCAATGACCCTGTGCACCCTAGTCGCCGTAGCTGATAGCCACAATCTCGACCTCGGAAGCGCCTGCGGGACGCTGCCACTTGACGACATCGCCGACTTTGGCGCCCATCATCGCCGTCGCGAGCGGCGATGCCCAACTGATACGGTTGGCGGCGATGTCGGCTTCGTCATCACCGACGATGTGGAAGACCTGGCGCTTATCGGCCTCGTCCCGGATCGTGACCGTTGCGCCGAAATGCACTTCGTCACGCGGCTGACCGGCGGAATTTACGATTTCCGCGCGCTCGATCTGCGCTCGGTAATAGCGGATGTCGCGCTTGATCTCGAGCAGCTTTTGCCTGGCAAGCGGCTCGTCGTCGGCCTTGAGCCTGTCGCGCTGCACCTGCAGTTCCTTCAAGCGCGCGTGCAAAAGATCGAGGCCGCGCGGCGTCACGTAATTCGGATGGTCGTTCAGTGGCCGTTCGGGCAGCTCGTCCCCTGACAACTCGTCGTCGGCTTCCTTGACAAAGGCTCGGCTCATGGCAAATCCAGTATGAGAGTCATTTCGTGTTTCGGTTATGGAACTATATGTCAGCCAGTATTTTCACTCAATCGCCATTATTCCGGCGTGCGATTCCCGGGAAGGAACCGGGCGGCCCGCGCACTTACAGCCAGCACGCTTCGTGGCCGAGGAACTGCATCAGCTCGTCACGCCGCTTCATGGTGTCGCTGTAACCGAGCTTGATCAGCGCGCGGCAAAATCCTTTCTCGAACAGAAGATAACTCACTGCATTGGTGCCGGTACGCTTTAGCGCTCCCGACGTATAAAGCAGGCTACGTATTGTGCGCGGCAATTCGGAGACATAGCCGACCGCGATTTGACCGAGCGCTTCGCTCGGTTCTATCACGCGGAAATCCACCTGACGCAGCAGCATATTGTTTTTTTCCCGCAGATCAAGCGGCAGAATGCTCAACGTGCGATTAATTCGCTGCAGCCGCTCGATATCGACTTCGAGGCTGTCTAGAAAGATGCTGTCCAGGCAGTGGCCTGTTATCTGCGCCAGCGATGGATAGCTTTCGGTCCGGATGCGCTCCGGGTGTAATGGCATCTGTTGTCCGACCCCAATCACGAGCAGACGCTCGGCGCCGAGATGCAAAGCGGGACTCAGTGGTGCAATCTGCCGCATCGAGCCGTCACCGAAAAATTCGCGATTGATGTGAACCGGAGGGAAGATAAACGGCAGCGCCGACGAAGCCAACAGGTGGTCGAGTCCGATCTGCATGCGTATACCGATACGGCGCGCGCGCTGCCAAGGCTCGATTTCCGGCCTACCCTGGTAAAAGGTGACCGACTGGCCCGAGGTGTAACCCGAACACGTAATGCTGAAGGCGTAGAGATGGCCGTCGTCGATGAAGCGTTGAATAGCGCCGTAATCCAGGCGCGTGCGGAGCAGATGCGCAAGCGGCGAATTGTCAAACAGTGAGACCGCATCCATTTTCCCACCGGTTCCGCCGAAAATTCCCGCCCACAACCACTTGCCGCTGTTGTGCACTACGCCGAGAAGGTCAGTGC
>DASYSI010000277.1:0-9159 GCA_036003485.1 Burkholderiales bacterium
CGATCCGGGACTCGCGTTTCGCCTTACGACCATGATTACGCTCGTGACCGGCACCATGTTCCTGATGTGGCTGGGTGAGCAGATCACCGAGCGCGGCATCGGCAACGGCATTTCGCTGATCATTTTCGCTGGTATTGCGGCGGGTCTGCCGCACGCGGTTGCGGGCACGCTCGAGCTGCAGCGCACCGGAGCGTTCTCGATCCTGACGGTATTCTTCATCGCGGCACTGGTAATCGGCGTGACCGCGCTGGTTTGCTTCGTTGAGCGCGGCCAGCGCCGCATTTTGGTCAACTATGCCAAGCGCCAGGTCGGACGCAAGGTCTACGGCGGCCAGTCGTCACACCTGCCACTGAAACTCAACATGTCGGGCGTAATTCCGCCGATTTTCGCATCCAGCATTATTCTGTTTCCAGCGACGCTCGCGGGATGGTTCGGCACCAGCGAGCACATGCGCTGGCTCGGCGCCATTTCGACGACGCTGCACCCCGGGCAGCCGATTTACGTTTTCCTGTACTCGGCGGCTATCATTTTCTTCTGTTTCTTTTATGCGGCTCTGATGTTCAATCCGAAAGAAACGGCCGATAACCTGAAGAAAAGCGGCGCCTTCGTGCCCGGTATACGGCCCGGCGAGCAGACCGCGCGTTACATCGAAAAAATCATGATGCGCCTCACGCTGGTGGGATCGATCTACGTGACGCTGGTGTGCCTGCTGCCCGAATTTCTGATTGTGTGGAAGAGCGTGCCGTTCTATTTTGGCGGCACCAGCTTGCTGATCATCGTGGTGGTGACGATGGATTTCATGTCGCAGGTGCAGGCCTATGCCATGAGCCACCAGTATGAAAGCCTGCTCAAGAAGGCAAACTTCAAAGGCGGCGGAGTGTTTCCGACACGTTGAGAATGGCGAAAGAGGAAACGATACAGATGCAGGGCGAGATCGTGGAAACCCTGCCCAATGCGACATTCCGGGTCAAGCTGGAAAACGGCCATCTCGTGCTCGGTCATATTTCCGGCAAGATGCGCATGCACTACATTCGCATTCTTCCCGGCGACAAAGTGACGGTGGAAGTGTCGCCCTACGATCTGACGCGCGGGCGTATCGTGTTCCGGGCGAAATAAGGCGAAGCATAAAGGAGTCATCATGAAAGTACGGGCTTCAGTGAAAAAAGTTTGCCGGAATTGCAAAATCATCCGCCGCAAAGGCGTGGTGCGTGTGATCTGCAAGGATCCGCGTCACAAGCAGCGTCAAGGGTGATTCGGGTCGACGTTATTTACCGAAGTAAATGAACAAGTTATAATGCAAAATTTTCTATTTTCGACGCACGCATTGAGGTAATGGGGTAAAAATATGGCCCGTATTGGTGGGGTGAACATTGCGAACCATCAGCACGCAGAGATCGCGCTGACGGCCGTCTACGGCGTCGGGCGCAGTCGCGCGCGTCGGATCTGTGCTGCGGCTGGAATTAAAAGCAGTACCAAAATAAAAGATTTGTCGGACACGGAGATGGACAAGCTTCGCGAGCAGATTGCAAAATTCACGATTGAAGGCGACTTGCGCCGTGAAGTGTCGATGAACATCAAGCGCCTGATGGATCTCGGCACCTGGCGCGGGCTACGCCATCGCCGCGGACTTCCGGTGCGCGGCCAGCGCACCCGCACCAACGCGCGCACGCGCAAAGGGCCGCGCAAGGCAGCCGTCAAGATCATCAAGGCAGTGACAGCATGATCAAAAGCGGTGTGATCGAAAGTTAAAAGCGGAAAGCATACTCAATGGCTAAGGCAAACACGCGGGTTCGCAAGAAGGTCAAGAAGAATGTCGCGGAAGGTATCGCGCACATTCACGCTTCCTTCAACAATACCATCGTAACTATCACCGATCGCCAGGGCAACACGCTGGCGTGGGCGACGACCGGCTCGGCCGGTTTCAAGGGTTCGCGCAAGTCGACGCCGTTCGCGGCGCAGGTCGCCGCCGAGCACGTCGGCAAACTCGCGCAGGAATGCGGCGTGAAAAACCTGGAAGTCCGCATCAAGGGCCCGGGGCCGGGGCGTGAATCCGCCATGCGCGCGCTCAACGCTGTGGGTTTCAAGATCACCAGTATTGCCGACGTCACGCCGGTGCCGCACAACGGTTGCCGTGCACCGAAGCGGCGTCGTATTTAAGGAGAACCGAGTGGCAAGAAATCTTGACCCAAAATGCCGCCAGTGCCGTCGTGAGGGCGAAAAATTGTTCCTCAAAGGCGACAAGTGCTTTACCGACAAGTGCGCAATCGAGCGCCGCAACTATCCGCCCGGTCAGCACGGCCAGAAAAACAGCCGGCTGTCAGGTTACGGCGTGCAGTTGCGCGAAAAACAGAAGCTGCGTCGTATCTACGGGCTGCTCGAGCGCCAGTTTCGCAACACTTATCACCATGCGGAGCAGAAAAAAGGCATCACCGGCGAAACCTTGCTGCAGATGCTCGAATCGCGGCTGGATAACATCACCTACAAAATGGGGTTTGGGGCATCGAGGTCCGAAGCGCGCCAAATCGTGCGCCACAACGGGATCCTGGTCAATGGAAAGCGTGTCAACATTCCATCGTACCAGTTGCGCCCGGGCGACGTGGTGGAGGTTGCCGCCAAAGCCAAGGAACATCTGCGCATCAAGGCGGCGCTCGAAGCCACGTCCGGTCGCGGTTATCCGGAGTGGCTCGAAGTCGACACCGCCACGCTCAAGGGCACGTTCAAGAGCATGCCGCAACGCAGCGATTTGCCCTCGACCATCAATGAATCGCTGGTGGTCGAGCTTTACTCGAAGTAATTGAGAGGATTAGGCCATGCAAAGCAGCACTTTTCTTAAGCCTCGTATTATTGATGTGCAGAATATATCGCCGTTCCACGCCAAAGTGACGATGGAACCGTTCGAGCGCGGCTACGGCCACACGCTCGGCAACGCGCTGCGCCGCATTCTGCTGTCGTCTATGCCCGGACATGCCGCGACTGAAGTCACGATGAGCGGCGTGCTGCACGAATATTCGACCATCGACGGCGTGCAGGAAGATGTCGTCGACATTCTGCTCAACTTGAAGGGCATCGTGTTGAAACTGCACAACCGCGAGGAGGCGACGCTGACGCTCAGGAAGCAGGGCGAGGGCATGGTCACCGCCGGCGATATCGAACCGATGCACGACGTCGAGATCGTCAATCCCGATCACGTGATCGCGCACCTGACCGCGGGCGGCAAGCTCGACATGCAGATCAAGGTTGGCCACGGCCGCGGCTACGTGCCGGCGGCGGTGCGCACCAGCCGCGGCGATCCGCTCGAGGGCGTGGCGACGAGCCGCGCGGTCGGCAGCATTTTGCTCGATGCCTCATACAGCCCGGTGCGTCGCGTCAGCTACCAGGTCGATTCAGCGCGCGTCGAACAGCGCACCGATCTCGACAAACTGATCGTCGACATAGAAACCAACGGTGCGATCGAGCCTGAGGAGGCGATCCGCTATGCAGCGCGCATCCTCGTTGACCAGCTCGTCGTGTTTGCCGATCTTAAGGGCACCCCGGTGCAGATTGAGCAGCCCAAGGCGCAGCAAATAGACCCGATTTTGCTGAGGCCGGTCGATGATCTCGAGCTTACGGTGCGTTCGGCCAATTGCCTGAAAGCTGAAAATATCTACTATATCGGTGATCTGATACAGCGCACCGAGACGGAGCTTTTGAAAACTCCGAATCTCGGCCGCAAGTCTCTCAACGAGATCAAGGAAGTGCTCGCTTCGCGCGGACTTACGCTGGGCATGCGGCTTGAAAACTGGCCGCCGGTCGGTCTCGAAAAAGTCTAACGAGGACACCATGCGTCACCGTCTCGGACTAAGAAAGCTTAACCGCACGAGCAGTCATCGTCTGGCGATGCTGCGCAACCTGACCGTATCGCTGTTGCGGCACGAAGTCATCAAGACCACGCTACCCAAGGCCAAGGAGCTGCGACGCGTCGCAGAACCTATTCTTACGCTTGGCAAGACATCATCCCTTGCCAATCGGCGGCTTGCGTTCGACCGCCTGCGCGACCGCGAAATTGTGATCAAGCTGTTCGGCGAGCTTGGTCCACGCTATGCCAAGCGCAACGGCGGATATTTGCGCATCCTGAAGTACGGTTTTCGAAAAGGGGACAACGCGCCCATGGCGTTGGTGGAGCTCATGGATCGTCCGGAGCTCAGTGAGGACAAGAAACAAGAAGCGCCTGCCAAGGCGGCATAATAATAACTGCTACAATTTGAAAAGCCGGCTCTCGTGCCGGCTTTTTTATTATGCCGGTATCAGCAAATAAACCGCGTAAACGCGTCCGATCGGTGCTCAAGGCTCTCGGCCCTGGCCTGATCACCGGTGCTGCCGACGACGATCCGAGCGGAATCGCGACCTACTCGCAAGCAGGTGCGCAGTTCGGCTTCGGCATGCTGTGGACGGTGATTTTCACGTACCCGCTGATGGTCGGCATTCAGACTGTCAGTGCGCGAATCGGCCGCGTCACCGGTCTCGGCGTGGCAGCCAATATCAAGAAACGCTATCCGCGCTGGCTGCTGTACACGCTGGTATCTTTGCTGCTGGTAGCCAACACCATCAACATTGCGGCTGACATCGGTGCGATGGGCGCGGCGCTGCACCTACTTGTCGGGGGTCCGCCACACGGTCACGCCGTGGTATTCGGCGTGGCGTCGCTGCTGCTGCAGGTATTCATGCCTTATCCGCGCTATGCGCCGTTACTGAAGTGGATGGTGCTGGCGTTGTTCGCGTACGTAGCGACCGTGTTCGTCATCAACGTCCCGTGGCTCGAGGTGCTCACTCGGATCGTTTGGCCGCGGATCGAATTGCGCGCCGAATACGTTACGATGGTCGTCGCGGTGTTTGGCACTACGATCAGCCCCTATCTTTTTTTCTGGCAGGCGTCGCAGGAAGTCGAAGAGCAGCGCGCGGTTAAAGGCGACGAGCCGCTGCTCGACGCACCCGACCAGGCCGTGCAGGCGCTGTGGCGTATCAAGGTCGATACCTATATCGGAATGGGCTTTTCCAATCTGGTCGCGTTTTTCATCATGTTGACCACCGCGGTAACGCTCTACGCGCACGGTGTCACCGACATCCAGAGCTCCGCCCAGGCTGCCGAGGCGCTGCGGCCGGTGGCTGGAGATTTTGCATTTTTTCTCTTCGCCGCCGGGATCATCGGCACCGGCATGCTGGCGATCCCGGTGCTGGCGGGTTCTGCCGCGTACGCGGTCGCCGAAACGTTCGACTGGCGCAGCGGCCTCGCGCTAAAGCCGATCGAAGCGCGTGGTTTCTACGCCATCATTGCGGCTGCGACGCTGATCGGTGTCGCGATTGACTTCACCCCGATCGATCCGATCAAGGCGCTGCTGTGGAGCGCAGTAATCAATGGCGTTATCGCAGTTCCGGTCATGGTTGTCATGATGTTGATGGCGGTGCAGCCGCAGGTGATGGGACGCTTTGTGATTAAGCGCGAGCTGACGATACTGGGCTGGTTTGCCACCGGCGTAATGGCGATTGCGGTCATCGCCATGTTCGCTATGCTTTTCGTCTAAGCCGGGGTTGGCAGCGTCAGGCAAAGGCCAGATAATCCGGTTCGTCCCAAGCGCCCACGCAAACGCCGGTAACAACCGATGCTCGATTCACTCGAACTGACCGGAAAAGCCCGCACTCACGTCGTGCAGCGCGAGGATCTTGGCGCCGCTGTGCATCGCGACGTGATCGAGCCGTTTCTTGCGCTGAAGGCAGCTGCGGCCGCCAGCGGCATCGAGCTGCAAATCGTCAGCGGGTTTCGGGATTTCGACGCACAGTTGCGCATCTGGAATATGAAGTACCGCGGCGAGCGTCCGCTCTACGACCGAGAGGGCAACGTGCGCGAGCACGCGAGTCTCGACGCCCCCCAGCTGGTCGAGGCAATCCTGTGCTGGAGCGCACTGCCCGGCGCGAGCCGCCACCACTGGGGCAGCGATATCGACGTGATCGACCGTGCCGCGATGCCGGAGAATTATCGCCTGCGTTTACTGCCGGACGAGTTTGAGCCCGGGGCGGTATTCTGCCGCCTGGGCAAGTGGCTCGATCAAAACATCGCGCGCTACGGATTCTTCCGGCCGTACGATGAGTATCGCGGAGGCGTATACCCCGAACCCTGGCATCTGAGTCATGCAGGAATTTCGACGGCGGCACTTGAGCTGCTGAGCGTTGAGCTGATCGCAGCAACAGTTCGTGCGAGCGAAGTCCTCGGCAAAGAGCAGGTGCTCGCGCAGCTTGCAGAGATCTACCGCAAATACGTTGTCAATATTTCCTCTGCGCACGGCGCCCAAGCTACGCCTGGCGCGGCGTAACTGCGCCAGGATCGCGGCGTGATGGTTTTTTTGTTTACGGATTTCGGCGCGGGTGACCTTTACGCAGGCCAGGTCAAGATGGTACTGCAGCAGCAGATACACGCTGTCGCAGTGATCGATCTGTTGCACGAGGCGCCGGCGTTCAACGTGCGCGCGAGCGCGCATCTGCTCGCCGCATTAGCCCAGCAATTGCCGCCGGACAGCGTAACGCTTGCAGTGGTCGATCCCGGGGTCGGCGGCGATCGCGCCGCGGTCGTGCTCAACGCCGACGGAAAGTGGTTCGTCGGTCCGGACAACGGCTTGATGTCGGTAACGGCGGCGCGCGCCGGATCTTGCGCTTATTGGCGCATCACCTGGCGGCCCGCGCAACTGTCAGCGTCTTTCCATGGCCGCGATTTGTTCGCGCCGATTGCAGCGGCTATCACGCGTGGCGAGTTTCCCGCTGAAAAAGCCGAAACACTCGGCGGATTCGGCGTCGATTTTGGCGCGGCCGATCTTAACGAGATCATTTACATCGATCACTACGGAAATGCATTGACCGGATTGCGTGCAGAGGGCATTGCCCGCGACGCGCGGCTCGTGGTCGACGGCCGCCGCATCGAATATGCGCGCGTGTTCGCCGATGCGGCACCGGGCGCTCTCTTCTGGTACGAGAACAGCCTTGGACTGGTGGAAATTGCGGCCAACTCGGCGCGTGCAACGGCCGCGCTCGGCCTGAAGATCGGCCTGTCGTTCGACGTCGAGATACGCTGAAAAGACCCTCGGGGGCCGTTTGTGTCGCGGGGCGAGTTTCAGATTTGTCAGTCGCCCGCTGAATGGCGCATGATGGATCTATCGCATGTTGCGTGCCAGTGAGGAAAGCATGGGTTTAGTTCGCAGCGGATTTCTTCTCGCGTCAGCTTTCGTGCTTGCTGCGGGTGCTCCCGCCTACGCGCAGTATCCGGGAAAACCCGTGCGCCTGATCGTGCCGTTTCCGCCCGGAGGCGGTACCGATACTCTGGCGCGCCTCATGGCGCAGAAACTCGGCGAAGTGCTTGGACAGCAAGTGGTGATCGACAACAGGCCCGGCGGCGGAACCAACATCGGCGCGGAGATCGCGGCCAAGTCTGCGCCTGACGGCTACACGGTGCTGATGGGAAACGTGTCGCACGCGATCAATGTCACTTTGTACAGCAAGCTCAACTACGATCTCATCAAAGACTTCGCGCCGGTGTCGCTGCTTGCTTCGACTCCAAACATACTGGTCGTGCACCCGTCGGTGCCGGCCAAGTCGGTGAAGGAGTTGATCGCGGTCGCCCGGGCGCGTCCGGGGCAACTCGATTACGCGTCCTCCGGCAGCGGCACGTCTCCGCATCTCTCGGCTGAGCTTTTCAGCTTGATGACGGGCATCAAAATGAACCATATCCCGTACAAAGGCGGCGGTCCGGCGGTCGTTGCTCTCGTCGGTGGTCAGTGTTCGGTCGGCTTTGCGACGACGCCCTCTGTGATTTCTCACGTGAAGAGCGGCAGGCTGCGCGGACTCGCGGTGACAAGCGCGCAGCGCTCGCCGGCGACTCCCGAGCTCCCGACCGTAAGCGAGGCAGGGGTGGCGGGCTACGAGTCGAGCACCTGGTACGGCTTTCTCTTTCCGACCCGGACACCGACAGATATCATCGCGCGGCTGCACGCCGAGTCAGTCAAGCTGCTCAAACAGGCCGACGTCAGAGAGCGCATCGAGACGGCGGGTTTCGAGACCATCGGCAGCACGCCTGAGCAGTTCGCTGCGTACATTCGCGGTGAGATTGAGAAATGGGCCAAGGTCGTGAAGGCTTCGGGTGCGCGCGCCGACTGATTCCGGTCGAGAGGCCGCAGCAATATCACTCTTCCGGCGTATACACCTTGATATAGGACGAGCGGCCGCCGTCGGCGGCGATCGTGGTGCCGGTGATCATGCGCGATTCGTCGCACGCGAGAAACACCGCGATCGCCGCGATGTCCTCCGGCTCACCCATCGAAAAAGGATACATCTTCTGCTTTGCGATGCGAATGCGCACGGCAGGCGGGGGGTTGTCGGCGAGCAGCCAGTCTTTATTCTCCCAGCGTTTGATCGAGCGCTCGGTGCGCACGGTCCCGGGCGCAATCGCGTTGGCGCGTATGCCGCTGTCGACGTACTGGGCCGCGAGCGTACGGGTGAATGCGACGATGGCGCCCTTGGTCGCGGCATAGGCCGGTTTCTCGGACCCCATCAGCCCGAGGTGCGACGAGAGATTGATGATCGACCCGCCGCCCGCCTTGATCATATGCGGAATGCCGTGGCGGCAGCACAGGAACGGGTGCAATAGATTGAGTGCGATCGTGCGATGCCAGACGTCGAGGTCCATCTCGTGCACCGGCGCGTCTTCCTGCAGCGAGCCTCCCGCACAGTTCATCATCGCGTCGAGTCGGCCGAATTTCGCGACGGTCGCCTCGATCGCACGCTTGACCTCGTCGTCGCGCGTCACGTCGGTCGCGATAAAAATCGCTTCTCCTCCCGCTGCGCGAACCTGTTGCTCGGTCGCTTTGCCGGCGGCGGCGTTGATTTCCGCAATTCCGACTTTCGCGCCTTCGCGTGCAAATGCGAGTGCCGTGGCTTTTGCAATGCCGGACCCGGCCCCTGTCAGGAAAGCGACTTTTCCGTCGAGTCTCTTCATTCGGGCATTTCCTCCGGCGGCTATTGCAATGTAATCGAAGCGTCACGGATCACGCGCGACCACTTATCCGCTTCGCTCTTGATGAAAGCCGAGAATTCTTCAGGCGTGCTGCCTACGGGCTCGGCGCCGAGCGCGGTCAAGCGCTC
>DASYSI010000278.1:0-12402 GCA_036003485.1 Burkholderiales bacterium
AAACGCATGCCGGGTGTCCGCATCATCGGCACCGCGGCAGAAAAGGCCGCGGTACTGTCGTTCGCGGTCGATGGCGTACATCCGCACGACGTCGGGACACTGCTCAATCAGCAAGGCGTCGCCGTGCGCACCGGCCACCACTGCGCGCAGCCAGTGATGCAGCGCTTCAAGGTGCCTGCAACGTCGCGCGCGTCGTTTGCTTTTTATAACAATATGGCGGAAGTCGATGCGCTGATCGCCGGCATCCGCGCGGTGCAGAAGGTATTTGCATAAATGGCGGACTCGAGAGCGCTGTACCAGGAAGTGATCCTCGACCATAACAGGAAGCCGCGCAATTATGGCACGCTCGAGCACGCCAGCCATACGGCAGAAGGGCATAATCCGCTGTGCGGCGATCACATCAGGCTCGCACTCAATCTCGACGGCGACCGCATCGATGGCGTCGCGTTTCAGGGCGAGGCATGCGCAATCTGTAAAGCATCGGCGTCGATGATGACCGCGACCATCAAAGGCAAATCGCGACAGGATGCCGAAACGCTGATCCGGGAATTTCGCGACATGGCAACGGGCACGCTCGATTTTGACCGCCAGCCGCATCATCTGGGGCGGCTCACGGTATTTGCCGGCGTACGCGATCTTCCGACGCGCGTTAAATGCGCGATCCTGCCGTGGCACACGCTGCACGCGGCGTTCAACGCGGTCTCCAGTACCTCGACCGAATCCGAGGATGACCCCATGCATGCGCCGATCGGGGACGCCTGATGATGAAAATTTTGGCGGCTCCAGATGTTTAGGTTTTGATATGCCGAAAATATCCGAAATCGAAGGCACGCCCAATCCGAACGCGATGAAGTTCATCCTCAAGGAGCCGCTGACTTGGGGCATAACGCGCTCGTACGACAACGCCGAACAGGCCAAAGACGATGGGCTGGCGTCGGCGCTGTTCGACATCGAGCATGTGACCAATGTGTTCTATGTCGACCACTGGATTACGGTTACGCAGGACGGCAGCGCCGATTGGCGCGAATTGCAGCGCCAGCTCGCCGAACCGATCCGTGCCGCGCCTGCCGCTGACGAGCAATCGGCGGCTGCTGCGGCCACAGCCACTGCCGCGATCGCCGACTTGAGTCCTGCAGATCAGGAACGGCTCGACAAGATCAACGAGCTGCTCGATGAGCAGATACGCCCATACCTGCAGGGCGATGGTGGCGATCTTTACGTGCTCGGGCTGGAAGGCAACAAGCTCACCGTGCATTACCAGGGCGCATGCGGCAGTTGTCCGAGCTCGATCTCCGGCACGCTCACCGGCATCGAAAACCTGGTGCGGTCGATCGAACCTGATATCGAGGTCGTGGCAGAATAGTCAGGCGGTCGGCAGGCAGAATTCTTGCGGCGGGCGAAGCCATATATTGGTGCCGGCCGGTGACTTTTGATTGCTGATAATCTGCTGGCATCAATCCAGTACGTGCGACACCAGGCCATCCGCGAGCTTGGGTTCGAACCAGGTGGACTTTGTCGGCATGACTTTGCCCGCTTCGGCGACTGCCATCATGTCCTCCATGCGCGTGGGATGAAGGGCGAAGGCGGCAGTCATCTCGCCGCTGTCGACGCGTTTTTCAAGTTCCGCTAGGCCGCGAATACCGCCAACGTATTCGATGCGTTTGTCGCGGCGCAAATCCTTGATACCCAGCACGGGGCCGAGCAAGTAGTCGGACAGCAGACTTGCGTCAAGGCGGGCCACGGGATCGTTGACGGGAATCAGCTCACGTCGAATCGCCAGTCGATACCACTGCCCGGCGAGATACAAACCGAATTCGGCAGGCTTGGCCGGCATCACGGGCTGCGGGCTTTTTTCCACGGAAAAGTTTTCCCGCACACGTGCGAGGAATGCTTCCGCGTCCATGCCGTTCAATCCGGCAACGACGCGGTTATAGTCGAGAATCTGCAGCTGGTGGTGAGGGAAGACCACCACCAGAAAGTAATTGTAGTTTTCCTCCCCGCTGTGGCGTGGATCGGCGGCGCGGCGCGCGGCGGCGACGCGCGAGGCAGCCGCCGAGCGGTGGTGGCCATCGGCGATATAGAGAGCGGGCATAGCGTCAAACGCCCGCGTCAGTTGCGCCTGTATTGCAGCGTCGCGCACCACCCATAGGGAGTGGCGGATGCCACCGTCGGCGGATGCATCCGCGTCGGGTGCACCGGCCGAGCAGCGGGCCAGGATGTCGTCTACTTCCCGCGCGTGTGGATAGGCGACCATGACCGGACCGGTCTGGGCATTGAGCGCGTCGATCTGGTGCACGCGGTCATTTTCCTTGTCTGTTTGCGTGTGCTCGTGTTTGCGAATGCGGTTGGTGTCGTACTCCGCGAGCGAGGCGGCCGCTACCAGGCCGGTCTGCGTGTGATTGCCCATGATCAGCCGGTAGGCGTAGTAGCAGGGCGTGGGGTCGCGCGCGAGGATACCTTTGCGCATCATGAGACCCAGGTTCTCCGCAGCTTTGGCGTAGACCTGGGGCACGTAGGGATCGGTTCCGGTCGGCAGGTCGATCTCGGGCTTGGAAATATGCAGGAAGCTCCATGGCTTGCCGGCGGCACGCGTGCGTGCTTCGTCGGTAGAGAGCACGTCGTAGGGGGGCGCGATGACTTCGGCTGCACGGCCGGCAGCCGGGCGCAGGCCGGCGAAGGGTCGGATCAGGTGCATGTCGGATTCCTTTCACACAAAAAGATGTTCTCTTGCGGTTTTGCAGAGCAGATTCTCCCGTTCATGTCCGATCAGCCGGCGAGCTCGGTGAAAATCTGTTTGACCTTGGTCACACGCTCTGCGATCTCGTGCAGGTCGGAGCTGACCTTGAGTCGATCCTGTCCGGCGAGCTTGTAATGCTTATTGCGCTGGATCAGCTTCATCACGCGCACTGCATCGATCGGCGGGTTGGGTATGAATTGCAGCTGTACGCCCGCTTCGGATGCGTCGATGCGCGCGATGCCCAGCGGCTTGCCCAGTACGCGCAGGCGATGGCTTTCAAGCAGCGTCTTCGCGTGCGACGGCAGCGGGCCGAAGCGGTCGATCAATTCCTCATGCATGCGCTCGAGCTCTTCGGCGTTCTCGCAGTTAGCGAGCCTCTTGTAGAGCACCAGCCGCTCATGGATATCGTTGCAGTAATCGTCGGGCAGCAGTGCCGGGGCGTGCAGGTTAATCTCAGTGGTTACACCGAGCGGCGCCGACAAGTCGGGCTCGAGGCCGAGCTTCAGTGATTTCACCGCGGTATCCAGCATCGCGCAGTACAGGTTGAAACCGACTTCCTGCATTTCACCCGACTGCGAATCGCCAAGCACTTCGCCGGCGCCGCGAATTTCGAGGTCGTGCATTGCGAGAAAAAAGCCGGAGCCGAGCTCTTCCATCAATTGAATCGCCTCGAGCCGCTTCTTGGCCTGGCCCGTGATGTTGCCTTCGTCGGGCAGCAGCAGATAGGCGTAGGCCTGGTGGTGCGAGCGTCCGACGCGGCCGCGCAGCTGATGGAGCTGTGCCAGGCCGAATTTGTCAGCGCGGTTGATGATAATCGTGTTGGCGGTCGGTATGTCGATGCCGGTCTCGATGATCGTGGTGCACAGCAGGATGTTGAAGCGCTGTTGGTAGAAGTCGCGCATTGCCATTTCGAGCTCGCGTTCGCGCATCTGGCCGTGGGCGATGCGGATACGCGCTTCCGGCACCAGACGCGCGAGGTTTTGCTCCGTCTGCGCGATGGTGTCAATATCGTTGTGCAGGAAATAGACCTGGCCGCCGCGCTTCAATTCGCGCAGCATCGCTTCGCGTATCAACCCCTTGCTGTAGCGCGCGACGAAGGTCTTGATCGCGAGCCGGCGCTGCGGCGCGGTTGCGATCACCGAAAAATCGCGCAGACCCTCGAGCGCCATGCCGAGCGTGCGCGGAATCGGCGTCGCGGTCAGCGTCAGCACATCGACTTCGGCACGCAATGCCTTCAGGCGTTCTTTCTGGCGCACGCCGAAGCGGTGCTCTTCGTCGATGATAACGAGGCCGAGGTTTTTAAACTTGATATCGCTCTGCAAGAGCTTATGGGTGCCGATTACGATGTCGACTTTCCCATCGCCGAGCGATGCGAGCGTTTCACCGACCTGCTTCTGCGAGCGAAAGCGCGAGAGCTCTGCGATTTTGACCGGCCAGTCGGCGAAGCGGTCGGAAAAAGTGTTGAAGTGCTGCTCGGCCAGGAGCGTGGTCGGAACCAGGACCGCGACCTGTTTGCCTTCATTGACCGCTACGAATGCAGCACGCAATGCGACCTCGGTTTTGCCGAAGCCGACGTCGCCGCAGATCAGCCGGTCCATCGGCTTACCCTGTTGCAGGTCGTTTAACGTCGCAGTGATCGCAGCGCGCTGGTCGGGTGTTTCCTCGAACGGAAACGCGTCACAAAACGCCTCGTAGTCATGCTGGCGCAGGCTGAAAGCATGGCCATGGCGCAACGCACGCTGCGCATAGAGGTTGAGTAATTCGGCGGCGGTATCGCGAACCTGAGCGGCGGCTTTGCGCTTTGCTTTGTCCCACTGACCGCTGCCAAGGTCGTGCAGCGGCGCCGTTTCGGCCGGCGCACCGCTGTAGCGGCTGATGAGATGGAGCTGGGAAACCGGCACGTAGAGCTTGTCCCCGCGCGTGTATTCGAGCGTCAGGAATTCCGTCGCGCCTTCGCCGAAGTCGAGATTCTGCAATCCGAGATAACGGCCGATGCCGTGCTGTTCATGCACCACCGGATCGCCGGGCTTGACTTCGGAGAGGTCGCGCAGCATGCCTTCCGACGTGGTCTTGCGCGCTTCGCGTTCGCGCCGCGTACGCACTTGCGAGGCATAAAGCTCGTTCTCGGTGACGAGCGCGAGCTTGCGGCCGGGAAGCGCAAAACCTGCCGCAAGCGGCGCAACGCCGAGCATGACCTCTGCGTTGCCGGCGAGAAACTCGGCGAAATTTGCGCACGGCACCGGCTTGATGCCGTGCAGGCCGAAGTAGTCGAGCATGGTTTCGCGGCGCCCCAGACTTTCGGCGAGCACCAGAACGCGCCCGTCGAATTCGCGCACGAACGCTTGCAGCTTGGCGACCGGGTTGTCGGCGCGGCGATCGACCGCTAGCGGCGGCAACGCCGCTGTTTCGAAACTTTCAGGCTTTAGATTCCAGGTTTCAAATTGGGGCTCCGCTGAACCTAAGACTTCAACCCCGGAACCTGAATGCGCGCGAATTTCTATTCGCGCGTACGGCTTGATCGCTCCAAAAAAACCGTCTGCTGCGAGGAACAGCTCGCCCGGCGGCAATAGCGGTTGGCTGCGGTCTCCACCCAGCACACGATAGCGCGCTTGCGTGTCCTGCCAGAATTGCTCGATCGCCGGCTGCAGGTCGTGATGCAGAACCAGCGTTGTGTTCGGCGGCAGGTAGTCGGTCAGGATCGCGGTGTGGTCGAAGAACAGCGGCAGGTAATATTCGATCCCGGCGGGGCCGATGCCGTTGCTCACGTCCTTGTAAAGTCGCGAACGCGACGGGTCGCCTTCGAAGCGCGCGCGGAAATTGCGGCGAAACGTGGTTTGGCCGTCCTCGTCGAGCGGGAATTCGCGCGCGGGTAAAAGTCGCACTTCGCTGACCTTGTAGATGCTGCGCTGGGTATCGACGTCGAAGCTGCGGATCGTCTCGATCTGGTCGTCGAACAAATCGATGCGGTACGGCAGCGCGCTTCCCATCGGAAAGAGGTCGATCAATCCGCCGCGCACGCTGTATTCGCCGGGTGACAGCACCTGCGCGACGTGGGTGTAGCCGGCGATGGCGAGCTGTTTGCGCAGTTCGTCGGCGGCAAGCTTCTCGCCTTCCTTGAAGAAGAACGTGCGCGCGGCGAGATATTCGATCGGCATCAAGCGGTAGAGCGCGGTCGTGACCGGCACAATCGCGACGTCGAAGGCCTGCTGGGTGATCTGATACAAGGTCGCCAGCCGCTCCGATATGAGGTCATGGTGCGGGGAAAAGCTGTCGTACGGGAGCGTCTCCCAATCCGGCAGCAGGTGGACCTTGAGCGCGGGATCAAACCAGGGAATTTCGTCGAGCAGCCGCTGTGCGTCAGACGCGCGCGCCGTGATCACGAGCAGCGGACGCGCCTTTCCCGCCAGTTCGGCGATGGCGAGAGCATCACCCGAACCGTGGTACGGACCAGCCCGGCTGCGCTGGCCCGGCGGCTGCGCCTGCATCAGCATCGTGCGTATTGCAAAAATGCATCATTATACAGGCATTTAGTTACCTGCCCGCGCCCGTAGGTTAACGATACCCTTAAGCAAATGCGGGAGAACTCCTATGTCAGCCGTGGTCGAATTTACGATGGAGTGGAAAAATATCCGGAGCGTTGCGACGGAGCTTGGCTTCGACCTTACCCCTGTCGCAACTGCGGATGACCGGTGCATGTAAAAATGCGCTCGACGCGATTCAAGTTAGGTAAACTGTTGCGCACGAATACGCGTTCGTAATCACAGATTATTTCTCGACGCACCAAGGCATGCGATGGTCGGCACCTACGATTTGAGCCTCGTTGTTCTTTCTCTGGCGGTAGCAGCCCTCGCGTCGTACACCGCACTTGATTTGGCGGGACGCGTGAGTCCTTCACGCGGAAAAAGTTCATGGATCTGGCTGTTCGCCGGCGCGTTTTCGATGGGAACCGGAATCTGGTCCATGCATTTCATCGGAATGCTCGCGTTTCGCTTGCCCATTCCGATGGCCTACGATCTGCTGTTGACCATGCTGTCGATGGTCATTGCAATTATCGTTTCGGGATTTGCTCTTTTTGTCATGCGGCGTCCGACGCTCACCGGCAGCAACCTGTCGATGGGTGCGGCGATGATGGGTTTCGGCATATGCGCGATGCACTACACGGGCATGGCCGCGATGCGTATGTCGCCGCCGATCCGTTATGATCCGCCGCTTTTCATCGCATCGGTGATTATCGCGATCGTCGCTTCGATGGCTGCGTTATGGATTGCCTTTCAGTTGCGGCAAAAGCACTCCGCTATGGCCGTGCTCGCCAAGCTCGGCAGCGCAGGGGTCATGGGGTTGGCAATCACCGGCATGCATTACACGGGAATGGCGGCGGCGCATTTTGTTCCCGACAGCATCTGCCTTGCGGCCGACGCAACCGGCGGCATGACTAACTCGGCGCTTGCCGTCATGATCGGACTGATCACGTTGATTATTTTGGCGGGCACTTTGGTGATATCGGCGTTCGACGCGCAGTTTGCAGCCCGCGCCGCAAAGCTTTCGGAATCTCTGCATACCGTAAACGAGCAGTTACGCAATATCGCCTTGTATGACAAATTGACGGGTTTGCCGAACCGCCTGCTGCTCGAAGACCGGCTCGATCAGGCGATGAGTCGCGCTGACCGCGAGCGCAAATCTTTTGCTTTGATGTTTGTCGATCTCGATAAATTCAAACCCGTCAATGACGCTTTCGGTCATCACATCGGGGACGAGTTGCTCAAGGCGGTGGCGCAGCGCTTGATGGAATGCATCAGAAAAGAGGATACTGTCGCGCGCGCGGGCGGAGACGAATTTATCATCGTGTTGCACGAGATAGAGGATGTCAACGTTGCAGGTTTGATCAGCAACAAAATATTGGGCGCGCTGTCAAAACCATTTCATGTCGGGCAACGGGAACTTGATATCTCGTGCAGTATCGGTATCAGCGTCTACCCGCGCGATGGCCAGAACGTGAATGTTCTTATGGTCAATGCGGATGTGGCCATGTATCACGCGAAGAAGGCGGGGCGAAACGGTTACCAGTTTTTCGTTTCGGGAATGAGTCCTGCAGTACCCGGTGTCGCCCGGTAGCAGCGGTTCAGTACAGGCGCTTATCCCGGCGCCGGAAACTAGGCCGGCCCAGCGCGGGCTGGTAAAGTATCGGAAATGTTCTACGTCGATCTATTCCGCGAGCTTCAGGAACACGAAGTTCAGTACCTCATCGTCGGTGGAATCGCAATCAATCTGCACGGGGTCGAGCGGGCAACAATGGACGTGGACCTCGTCCTGGCGATGGATGATTCGAACTTGCGGCGTTTCGTGGCAGCGGCGCGGATGCTGCAGCTGCGTCCAAACTTGCCGGTAGCTCTAGAGGTGCTTTGCGATGCCACGCAAATCGATGAATGGGTCCATGAGAAGCATATGATTGCATTCTGCCTTCGTCCTCCTTCGAAAACCGCACCATCCATCGACATCATCGTGCGTCCGAAAGTATCCTTCGAGACGATGTATCGAAACCGGATTGAAAAAGATATCGATGGCGTTCAATTCAAAGTTGCGTCGATTGACGATCTGATCGCGCTCAAAACGGATACCGGACGAAACCAGGATGCCTCGGATATCGCTGCACTGAACAAGGTCAAACAGATTTCCGCTGGAGGCAAATGACTCGATGAAGATCGACTACGAATACGAGATCAGCGAAGAGCAGATTCGCGCCTATCTGGAAATCCCGGAACTCGAGCGGTTGCGCTGGCTCGAGGAACTCTGCGTGTTCACCAACATGTTCCGGCAGGCGCCGGAAGTACCCAAGTCCGAACCGGCAACGCTGGCGCCGAGAAAACCCGCAGCCGGCTGCGCATAAGCGGGTTGTTAGTGTTTCCTGGAGCGGGAGCTCAGCGCCTGTTGATCGCGAGCGGAATACGCCGGCGCCCGAACTGGCCGTGGAAAGCTTCAAACACACCGGCAACAGGTGTCGCGCAGTGCGGGCATTTGCCGTCGGGCGTGATGTCGCAGCGCTTGATGTTGTACCAATCGCGCACGATCAGCGCCTGGTGGCAGCCTGGGCAGTAAGTCGTGCCTCCGGTCGTGTCATGTACGTTGCCGGTGTAAACATACTGCAGCCCCTCGCCGAGCGCGATTTCGCGCGCGCGCGTGAGTGTCGCCGGCGGTGTATGCACGATGTCCGTCATCTTGAAGTCGGGATGAAACGCCGTGAAGTGCAGCGGCACATCGAGTCCGAGCTCTTTGGCAACCCATTTGCACTCGGCAGTGATTTCCTCACTCGAGTCGTTCTTGCCGGGAATCAAGAGCGTCGTGATCTCGAACCAGACATCGGTTTCATGTTTGAGATACGCCAGTGTCTCGAGCACCGGGTTGAGGTGCGCGCCGCACAGCTTGACGTAAAATTCATCGGTAAATCCCTTCAGATCGACATTGGCGGCATCCATTTTTGCGTAGAACTCGCGCCGCGGCTGGTCGTGAATATAGCCGGCGGTGACGGCGACGGTCTTGACGCCGCGCGCGCGACACGCGTCGGCGACGTCCATTGCATATTCGGCGAAGATCACCGGATCGTTGTACGTGAACGCGATACTCTTGCAGCCGCTGTCAATTGCGGCCTGGGCGATTGCCGCGGGTGTAGCCTGGTCGGCGAGCCGGTCCATGTCTTTCGATTTGCTGATGTCCCAGTTCTGGCAGAATTTGCACGCGAGGTTGCAGCCGGCGGTGCCGAACGACAGAACGCTCGACCCCGGGTAGAAGTGGTTGAGCGGTTTTTTCTCGACCGGATCGATGCAGAAACCCGACGAGCGGCCATAGGTCGTCAGCACCATTTGATCGCCGATGCGCTGGCGCACAAAGCACGCGCCGCGGCTTCCCTCGTGCAGCCGGCAGTCGCGCGGGCACAAATCGCACTGCATGCGACCGTCGTCGAGCATGTGCCACCAGCGGCCGGCGTAGGGCGCAGCGTTATCCATTAGCGGATTCGCTCCATTTGCTTACGCGGTAACGTGAGAGCCTGACCGTCGGGTCCCAGAAATCCGGCGGCAGTCCGGCCTTGTATTTGAGGTTACCGAGAAACACGCGTGAATCGCGGAAGTCCTCCCACACCTGCGGCAGGAACGTGCTGCGATGATGTCCATATTCGAAGATCACGCCGTCGATTTCAGGATGCAGTTGCGCGAGCGCGTCATCCTCATCGCGGAACACGATGGTTTCGATTGCGGACAGTACCGACACCTCCACACTGAGGTGATCGAATTCGCGTTTGTCGAGCGGCTTGAAACGCGGATCGCGAAAAGCGGCGGCGACAGCATTGGCTTTGACGTCCTCGCCAAGCGCGCGATGCGCTTCGAGCGTGCCGATACACCCGCGCAGCCGGCCTGCGTGCATCAGAGTGACAAAAGCCGCGCCGTTGGCGCGCAGCCAGCCGGCGTCGTCGCTTGCGGCAAGCGTCGTTCCCATTTGCGCGGCGATCGCGGCACGTGCCAGTGGAAGCAGAATGGACCCGGCGTTTTCGGGAAGCTTGAGGCTGCCGGTTTTCTCCCACAGGTCAGGCGCCGTGGTTTCAGTGTACATGGGGTGCCTCGTAGAATGCGAAGGCGCCGTAGCCGACGACGCGTTTGCGGTCGCCGGCAGTATCGCCGGAGTTGCGCAGATCGAGCAGTTGCGGCGTCAGATGGCGCCGGTGCGCGGCAAGCGCCAATCCGTTGACCGGAGTGCCGCCACACGCCTGTTCGTGCGAGATGTCGGTGCGCAAATCGAGGATGGCTTGTGCGGTGGATCGATCGATCGCCTGTGCTTCGTTGTAGCTCAGATAGTGGGACAAATCCGAGCTCACCACGATCAACGTTTCAGGCCCGCCCCACAACACATCGAGCACTTGCGCAACTTCGTCCGCCGAGGCATCGCCGACTGCAAGCGGCACCAGCGAAAACTTTTCAAGCACGGTTTGCAGGAACGGCAGGTGCACTTCGAGCGAATGCTCGAGCGCGTGCGCCTGCGCACTTATCGTGATCTGCGGCAGTTTCGATAGTGTGGCAACGGCACCGGCATCGATTGCGACGTTGCCGAGCGGCGTTGCCAGCAGCGCGACGCCGGGTAACGCCAAGCCGCGCACCGGCACGCGATGCACCGGTCCTAACAGCACGACGCGCGTGATCTTGCGGCGCGACGGTGCGAGGCGCGCATAGGCGGTTGCTGCGACCGGACCCGAGTAAATATAGCCCGCGTGCGGCGCGATGATCGCTTTTGGCACGGGCTTGCCGCGTGCGGCGGATTCAACGTCTGCGAGCAACGCACTGATGTCGCGCGCCAGCACCGCCGCGTCGGCCGGATAAAACATGCCTGCAACAGCGGGTGGACGGACGGTATTCATGCGAGCCTCGCATTCACGAGTGACGGTGGCCTAACATATGGGCTTGGCGCGGGCATTATCAAGCCCGCGTTGCGCTTAGGACCGTGCTGGATCCATTATATTCCTCACTTCTGGCAATCGAACCGCGACACGTTACGATTTGAGTTCAGTTGCTGCATCGCGGCGTAAGTGGTAATTCATTGAAGTGCTGATACAATCTGCTGCTAGCTGCGATTCGTGCTCGCGCTTAAATGTCAAAACTTTTTGCCCTGATTCCTGCAGCCGGCATCGGCGTGCGCATGGGCGGTACGCTATCCAAGCAATACCTGGCGCTGGCGGGCAAGCCGCTGCTGTACCATGCATTGGATCGTTTGTGCGGTCATCCGGAGATCGAGCGCGTATTCATAGTCCTGGCACCAGGGGACACGCAATTCGCGCAGCATGAATGGCAGCCGTTTGCGGCCAAGCTCACGCCGCTTTACTGCGGCGGACAAACACGCGCGGCAAGCGTATTCAACGGATTGCTCGCGGCGCGCAACGGAATCGACGGCTCAGATTGGGTTTTGGTGCATGACGCGGTGCGGCCGTGTCTCGCGCCGGCAGTGCTCGAGCGCTTGATAAGAAGCCTGCGCGAAGAGTCGACCGGCGGTCTGCTGGCGTTACCGGTGGTTGATACGCTGAAACGCGGCGACGCCGACGACTACGTGGTGCAAACCGAGCCGCGCGCGAATCTATGGCAGGCGCAGACGCCGCAGATGTTCCGCTACCGGCTGCTGCTGGAAGCGTTGCGCGTAATTGACCCGGCGCTGGCGACCGACGAAGCGCGCGCGATCGAGGGTCTGGGTCTGCAGCCGAAACTGGTGATGGGGGATACGCGTAATCTGAAAGTGACCTATCCTGAGGATCTCGCTCTTGCAGAGCTGATACTGGCTAGCGGTCATCTGTCAGCGTTTAGCGCTTAGCCCATTTCTGGAAAAATACGATAAGCTGGCAGTTGATCGCTGGGTGCTAAAAACATGCGAGTAGGGCAGGGATTCGACGCACACGCGTTCAGGGCCGGGCGCGCGCTTATCATCGGCGGAGTGACGATACCGCACGCCAGGGGCCTGGACGGGCATTCGGACGCCGATGTGCTGTTGCACGCAATATGCGATGCGTTGCTCGGCGCTGCCGCGCTCGGCGACATCGGCAAGCATTTCCCCGACGGCGATGCGAAATACACGGGCATCGACAGCCGCAAGCTGTTGCGCGAGACCGCGGCGCTGCTGGCAAAAAACGGCTGGGGTCT
>DASYSI010000279.1:0-5524 GCA_036003485.1 Burkholderiales bacterium
CTGCATTCACGGCTGCATCAATTCGCGCTTGCGTACCTGTTTTCCCCGTCTGCGGACCTGTACGGTTGTCCGCTGGCGATGACGGACGGTGCCGCGCGCGTGCTGCTCGGATCGGGAAACGAGATCCTGATCAAACATGCGCTGCCGCATCTGACGGCTCGCGATCCGGGGCAGTTCTGGACTTGCGGCCAATGGATGACCGAAAGCACCGGAGGTTCCGACGTCGGGCTTAGCGAGACCACGGCGCGCAGTGAAGGCGGCCAGTGGCGGCTGTACGGCCGCAAATGGTTTGCTTCCGCAATCACTTCACAGATGGCGCTGACGCTCGCGCGTCCTGAAGGCAATCTCGCGGGCGGCAAAGGGCTTGCGCTTTTCTACGTCGAGACGCGCGATGCGCACGGCAGGCCGAACAACATTTTTATCAACCGCCTGAAGGACAAGCTCGGCACGCGCAAAGTGCCCACCGCCGAGCTCGAATTGAACGGCGCGCCGGCCGAGCTGGTGATGGGGAAGCGCGATGGCATACGCAATATCGCGCCGCTGCTCAACATCACGCGCACCTGGAATACCGTCACCGCGGCTTCCTTCATGCGCAGGGGACTCGCGCTGGCGCGCGATTACGCGCAGCGTCGCGTCGCGTTTGGCGCCGCGCTCGCGGGCAAACCGCTGCACGTTGATACGCTCGCGGGACTCGAAGCGGAGTTTCACGGTGCGCTGCACTTCGCGTTCTTCGTGGTGGAGCTGCTCGGGCGCAGCGAGGCCGGACGCGCAAGCGAGCAGCAGGTGGGTCTGTTGCGCGTGCTGACTCCGCTCGCCAAGCTCACCACCGCGAAACAGGCGGTGGCAGTGGCGTCCGAAGTGATCGAATCGTTCGGCGGCGCGGGCTATGTCGAGGACTCGGGCTTGCCGCTATTGTTGCGCGATGCGCAGGTATTGCCAATCTGGGAAGGCACGACCAACGTGCTCGCGCTCGACGCGCTGCATGCTTTGCCGCAAGCCGGCGGAATTGATGTGCTGCAGCGCGAGACCCGCGCGCTGCTGCAGGGGGTGCGCGAGCAGAGCCTGCTGCGCATGTCGGCGATTATCGAGCGCACGCTCGAAGCGGCGATAGCGTGGCTCGGCCAGGCGCAGCAGGCGGGCGCGGCGGAACTCGAAACCGGCGCGCGACGTTTCGCGCTGACGTTGGGACGCACGTTCGAACTTGCGCTGCTGGCGCGCCATGCTCAATGGTCTTTGGACAATGAAGCCGGGGGGCAAGCGCTTGCCGCGGCGCGGCGCTTTGGCGCCGTCCCGATAAACTTGCTGAGCGCAACAGACCCGGGTGATTCGGCAGCTTTGTTAAGCGACGGATAGGAGCACGCGCCATGCAAAGCACGATGATGAATTATCCTCTGACGCTTGCGCACATCTTCGAGCGCGCCGGCAAGTTATTCGGCGCATCGGAAATCGTGTCGCGGCTGCCCGACAAGTCGCTGCATCGTTACCGCGTTAGCGATTTTCATCGCCGCGCTCGCGCGCTCGGCGGCGCGCTGCAGGCGGCGGGACTCAAGCCGGGCGATCGCGTTGCGACACTGATGTGGAACCACTACGCGCACCTCGAAGCGTATTTCGCGATCCCGTGCGCGGGCGGCGTCTTGCATACGCTCAATCTGCGCCTGCATCCCGATGATATCGGTTACATCGCCGACCACGCCGGCGACCGCTTCCTGATCGTCGATGACGTATTGCTGCCGCTTTTCGAGAAATTCCGCGCCAAGGTTGCATTCGAGCGCGTAATCGTAGTGCCGCTGACCGGCGGCAAGGTAGCGACTGAGTATGAAAATTACGAGCAGTTTATCGGCGGCGCGCCGCCGTTGCAGGCGCCGATCATCGATGAAAACTCCGCCGCCGGCATGTGTTACACCTCCGGGACGACCGGAAAACCCAAAGGCGTTGTTTACTCGCACCGCGCATTGGTTCTGCATTCGTTTGCGAGCGCGATGGGCGACACACTGGGCATCAGGCAAAGCGATACGCTGTGTCCGGTAGTGCCGATGTTCCACGTCAATGCTTGGGGCCTTCCCTTCACCGGCATGATGGTCGGATGCAAGCTGGTGATGCCGGGTCCGCATCTCGATGCCGCGAGCCTGCTCGATTTGTATGAGTCGGAGCAGGTCACGATGAGCGCAGGTGTGCCGACGATCTGGATGGGCATCCTGCAGGCACTCGAACAAAATCCGGCGCGATGGAAACTCACGCCCGGCATGCGCATGATTGTCGGCGGCGCGGCAGTTCCGCCATCGATGATCCCCGCATTCGACCGCTTCGACCTGAAGATCATGCACGCGTGGGGCATGACCGAGACCGCCCCGCTCGGCACTACCGCTTATCTGAAACGGCATTTGCAGGAGCTGTCCGATGACGAGTGCTGTGCATATCGCGGCAAGCAGGGCCTGCCCGCACCGTTTGTCGATGTGCGCGCGATGACCGCGGAGGGCGAAGCGCCGTGGGATGGTGCGACGATGGGCGAGCTGCAGGTGCGCGGGCCGTGGATTGCCGCCAGTTATTATCAGCTGGATGCCGAAGCAGACAAGTGGACAGCGGACGGCTGGTTCTGCACCGGTGATGTGGTCACGATCGATCCAGAGGGCTACGTCAAAATCACCGACCGCACCAAGGACCTGATTAAATCCGGCGGCGAGTGGATCAGCTCGCTCGATCTCGAGAATGCGCTCGCCGGTCATCCCGCGGTGCAGGAAGCGGCGGTGATCGCAATCCCGCATCCGAAATGGGACGAGCGTCCACTTGCGGTGATCGTATTGAAGCCCGGCAAAACGGCGGCCGCAAATGAGCTGCGCGATTATCTCGCGCCCAGCTTTGCGAAGTTCTGGCTGCCTGAGGCGTTCGCTTTTGTCAGCGAGATCGCGCGCACCTCGACCGGCAAGGTGATGAAGGCTAAACTGCGCGAACAGTTCCAGGACTGGCGCTGGGAGCGTTAGCAGGCATCAGCCTGCTAGGCGCAGTCGGAAGATGCCGGGGCGATGGGAGAGATGAGCAGTGGCAGAGGCTCCGACTTACCGTAACGCACTGCCGCTCAATTCGATGCTGTGCGAGTACCGGCTCGAGTCGGTGCTGGGCGCAGGCGGATTCGGTCTGACTTACCTCGGCTGGGACACTAAACTCGAGAAGCACGTCGCGATCAAGGAATATCTGCCGGACGAGCTTGCGATCCGCGCGCTCGACCACAGCGTCGTGCCGGTGAATACCGAAAATGAAGTCAACTATAAATGGGGGCTCGACCGCTTCATCCAGGAAGCGCGCACGCTTGCCAAGTTCAGCCATCCCAATATCGCGCGGGTCAACCGGTTTTTAGAGGCCAACAATACCAGCTACATGGTGATGGATTACGAAGCCGGCGAATCCCTGCACCAATGCCTGCGCCGCCGGCAGACGCTTGGCGAGGCGGCGCTCAAAAACATTCTGATGCCGATACTCGACGGTCTCGAGGCGGTGCACAAGATCGGATTTTTGCATCGCGACATCAAGCCTTCCAATGTGTTCATAAGGGAAAGCGGCATCCCCGTTCTGCTCGATTTCGGGTCAGCACGCGTAGCGGCTGTCGAAATCTCGAAAAGCATGACCGCGATCGTGTCGCCGGGTTATGCGCCGCTCGAGCAATATTCGAACGACGGGAATCAGGGGCCATGGTCGGATATCTACGCGTTGTCGTGCGTGATGTACCGTGCCATCGCCGGCATAAATCCGCCCAACGCGATACAGCGCATGAAATCGGATATGGTGCCAGCTGCGCTGAATGAGGCGCGCACAAGTTACAGCGAGCGTTTCGTGAAAGCGATCGAGTGGGGTATGAAGCTCGATGAAAGGATACGCCCGCAAAGCGTCGCAGAGTGGCGCGATCTGTTTCTCGACCGTGCGCCGGTGACCGCACTGAGCCACGGCCCGTCGAACGCCGCGTCGCACTCAAGCGCTACGGCACAAATGACGGTTGCAGCCGAGGAAAGGGCTGCCGCAACCCCGCTGCGTGCTTCCAGAACGGTGCCGCCGCGCTCGTCGGCCGATACGCGTGAATTGCCCGGCAAGGCAAAATGGTTGCTCGTCGGCGCAATCGTGCTGATCGTGCTCGGCGTGCTGGCATTGGCCGCAGCGGCGTTCATACGCCAGCAAGCGCCGGAACCAGCAGCAATTCAACCGCATCCCGCGGCGCAAGGCGCGACCGCCGGCGGCGGCAATGTTGAAAAGCCGCAACTACACTAAGATTTCGCTGCGAAGAAAAACAAGATCACGCGTGCGCCGCACACGAGTGGCAATTTCCCTTGGAATTCGCCGGAATTTCAGCGATGATTCGCGCAGACAGGCGCGCCGATAGTCACCACCGGCGCCAGGTTTCATTTCAATATGGTCGAAATACTGAATTATCGCAATTCGTTGCCGCTCGATTCGATGCTGCTCGAGTATCGGCTGGAATCGATACTTGGCGCCGGCGGATTCGGTATGACCTATCTCGCCTACGACACCAATATCGAGAAAAAAGTCGCAATCAAAGAATATCTGCCGGTCGAGCTCGCGGTGCGCGCGCCGAACGGCGCTATCGTTCCGATTCACGACGGAACCGAGTTTAACTACAAATGGGGGCTCGACCGTTTTCAGGAAGAGGCGCGTCTACTCGCCCGATTCAGCCATCCCAATATCGTTGCGGTAACGCGCTATTTCGAAGCCAATGGCACCGGCTACATGGTGATGAACTACGAGTCGGGTGCTTCGTTCAGCCAGTTGCTCAAAAGCGTTCCGCAACCCGATGAGCCGCTGCTGATCGGCATACTGATGCCGCTGCTCGAAGGGCTGGAAGCCGTGCATGAAGCGGGATTTTTGCACCGCGATATCAAGCCATCGAATATCTTTATCCGTGATACCGGCGCGCCGCTTCTGATCGACTTCGGCGCGGCGCGGCTGGCTGTCAGCGACGCGACCCATACCATCACTTCAATTCTCACTCCGGGATACGCGCCGCTCGAACAGTATTCGAAGGACGGAAATCAAGGCCCCTGGACCGACATCTATTCGCTTGCGGCAGTGATGTTCCGCGCAGTGCTCGGCGACAATCCACCCGACGTCGTGACGCGTTTGAAGCAAGATGGAGTGCTGCAATCATTGATCACCGCGCGCGAGCGCTTCAGCAGCGGATTCCTGCACGGGATCAATCGTGGCATGGAGGTCGACGAGAAAAAGCGGCCGCAGTCGGTGCCGGAGTGGAGGGCAATGTTTACCGGCGAGGCCTATCTTGCTCCGGTAAAGCGCGCGATCACGGGCGCTGCGGAGGGCGGCGTCGCCGGCCGCGAGGTCGAGGATACACCGACGCAGCGCCTCGGGCCGCTGCTCGAGCGCGCGAAGTTCAGGCTCCCCTCAATGACGCAAATGACCTCGTTTGCGGCCGCGTTTGCTGTCGGCGCGCTGGCGCTGTACCTGGTTTTTCACGGCCAACAGCCCGCGCCGGGCAAAGATAAGCCGCCAAAGCTGACGGCGCGCG
>DASYSI010000280.1:0-2734 GCA_036003485.1 Burkholderiales bacterium
TCAGCTCGGCGCCGCGCGTCGATGGCATCATCGCGGCGAACGACATCATGGCGATGGGAGCCATTGAAGCGCTCGATGCTGCGGGACGTAAATGCCTGATCGTCGGCATCAACGCAATACCCGAAGCGATAACAGCCATCAAACGCGGCACTATGCTTGCGACCGCCGATTTCAATGCAATGAAAATGGGCTGTCTCGCGACTGAAGCCGCGATCCGGCATTTACGCGGCGAAACCCTGCCGCAGGAGATCATCCTGCCCGTCGAAATCGTCGATCGCACTAACTGCAAAGCGTGGGACCGGCCTTACGAGCAACGAGAATGTCCGCAGTGGGAGGACGCAGTGCGGAATGTTGTATAGCGCTGAAGTCAACCTTATCGGCGACGCGCGTAATGTTGGAGACCTGCATGTATAAAAATTACTGTCGCGTGGCACGTGCCGTGCCGGCCTTGACGTGCGGTGTGGCGGCGCTCGCGGCGTGCGTTGCGCCCGCACCGGCCGAAGCGCAGGCATATCCGATTCGACCGCTGCGGCTTATCGTGCCCTTTCCGCCCGGCGGAAGCACGGATATCTATGCGCGCGTGATCGCCCCGAAGTTGAGCGAGGCGTTGGGACAGCAGATTGTCGTCGACAATCGCGCGGGTGCGGGCGGCGCGATCGGCGCGGAATTGGCGGCGGCAGCTGCGCCGGACGGTTATACGATCTGGCTGGGACAGACCAATAATCTTGCGATCGGCCCGGCGCTGCGGCCCAAAAGCGCGTATGACCCAGTGCTCGATTTCTCGCCGATCACGCTGCTCATGCAGGCACCGCAGGTGCTGGTCGTGAGCGCAGAGTCTCCGATCAATTCGGTGAAAGACCTGATCGCGGCAGCGAAAAAGAATCCTGGCGGGCTCACCTACGGATCGGCGGGAATCGGAAGTTCGGGCCACATCAACGGCGTCCTCTTCAACCAGATCGCGGGCGTGAACCTTATCCATGTGCCGTACAAGGGGGCAGCGCCGGCAATGATAGATTTGCGCGCCGGACGCATTACGCTGCTCGCGACTTCGCTCGCATCGGCGGCGGCGCTCATGAAAGACGGCAAGATTCGGCCGCTCGCGACCACCGGCGCAAAGCGCGTACGCATGCTGCCTGACACACCCACCGTCGCGGAGTCCGGGCTGCCAGGCTACGAGATGTCGTCGTGGCACGGCATGCTCGCACCGGCGAAAGTGCCGGCGGAAATCATCGCGCGTCTCAATCATGAGATCGTGCGTGTGCTGAAGCTCCCCGACGTACAGGAGAAGCTTTTGTCGGAAGGGGGTGACATCACACCGACCACGCCGCAGGAATTTGCCGCGTTTCTAAAAAGCGAAGTCGCAAAATGGAGCAAAATCCTCAGACAGGCGGGCGTCACGCTCGATTAAAGCGGATTCTGCTATGGATACTAAAGCTTCGAAACACGCGCAGGCCGAGGGGCTGCCGCTTTCCAACATCCGCGTGCTTGAATTCGGCCACACCGTGATGGGACCGTCGTGCAGCCTGGTGCTGGCCGATCTCGGCGCCGACGTCATCAAGGTCGAACCGCCCGAGGGCGACCGCACGCGCGCCAACGTCGGTTTCGGATCTGCGCTGTTTCCGGTTTTCAATCGCAACAAGCGCAGCATTTCCATCGACATCAAGACGGATGCAGGCAGGGCAGTCGTGCATCAGGTGATCGCGGGAGCAGACGCGCTGATCGAAAATTTCGCCTACGGCACAATGGACCGTCTCGGGCTCGGCTACGCGGCGCTCGCAGCCACATATCCCCGGCTGATCTATTGCAGCCTGAAAGGTTTTCTCGGCGGCCCCTATGAAAAAAGAGCGGCGCTCGATGAGATCGTGCAGTACATGGGTGGGCTTGCCTACATGACAGGGCCGCGCGGCATGCCGCTGCGCGCGGGCGCATCGGTGGTCGACATCATGGGCGGTATGTTCGGCGCGCTCGGGATCATGGCGGCGCTGCGCGAGCGCGAACATACGGGCCGCGGTCAGCTGGTGCAAAGCGCATTGTTTGAATCTACCGCGTTTCTCGTGGCCCAGCACATGGGGCAGCAGGCGCTGACCGGAGTAGCGCCGCCGCCCATGCCGGAGAAAGCGAGCTCGTGGGCAATATACGATCCGTTCCAGACGGCGGACGGCAGAACGGTTTTTGTCGGTATTACCAGTGACAATCACTGGCGCAGCTTCTGCACGGGCTTCGGCGTCGAGACGCTGCTTTCCGATCCGGCGCTCAAGACGAACCCGCAGCGCGCGCAGGCGCGCGACCGCATCATGCCGATAGTCACCGGGAAGTTTGCCGCCGAGCCATTCGATGCGCTGGTCGCCAAGCTCGAGCGCCTGAACATACCGTTCGGTCCGCTCGCGCAGCCCGGCGACTTGTTCGATGACCCGCAGCTGAACCACGACGGGCGCATGCTCGACGTACTGCTGCCGACCGGCAAGCGCGCGAAGCTGCCGGGGCTTCCGCTCGAAATGAACGGACGCAAAACCCGCATCCGCCAGCAGCCGCCCGCGATGGGGGCGCACACGCGTGCGGTGCTCGCTGAAGCGGGCTATACCGACGCGCAAATCAGTGAGTTGATAGCACAGCAGGTGGTGATTGCGGCAGACGCGGCCGTACGACCCGAGCGATGCGCTGAAAATATTCACGTTCTAGGAAAGCAGCCAGGATGAGTACAAAAGCAGTGCTGTACAGTGCGGTCGGCGAAGAG
>DASYSI010000281.1:0-3272 GCA_036003485.1 Burkholderiales bacterium
TCGGCCTGGGTGCGCTGCGCGACGAAAGCACCGATGACAGCGTCAAGCTCTTCGGCATGCTTCACGCGCTCGGCATTGGTGCTGTAGCGCGGATCCGCTATGAATTCGGGCCGGCCGATCGCGCAAAACAGCCGCTCCGCCATTTTTTGAATCGACGCCGACAGCCCGACATATTTGCCGTCCTTGCAGCGGTACGCGTTACGCGGCCCGGAATTGGTCGAGCGGCTGCCGGTGCGCTCCTTGACCTTCCCCGTCAATCGATAGTTGGCGGCATGCGGTCCCAGCACCGCAAACAACGGGTCGAGCAGCGGCAGATCGATCACCTGGCCGCGTCCGCCGTTATGCTCGATCTCGCGCAGCGCAATCATCACCGCGGTCGAGCCGTAGAGCCCGGCGATGCTGTCGGCGAGATACATCGGCGGCAGCACGGGCTCGCGATCGGGAAAGCCGTTCATCGATGCAAAGCCCGACATGCCCTCGACCAGCGTGCCGAAGCCGGGCCGGCGGCGGTAAGGGCCCTGCTGGCCCCAGCCGGATATACGCACGATGATCAATTTGGCATTACGCGCGAATAACGCCTCGGGCGCGAGTCCCATCTCCTCGAGCGTGCCGGGACGAAAGCTTTCGACAAATACCGCAGCCGAAGGCACCAGCCGTAGCAGCAGCTCGCGCGCTTCAGGCTTGCGCAGCTCGAGCCCCAGACTTTTCTTGTTGCGCGCATAAAATTTCCAGTTTGTCGCCACGCCGTTGGTTTGCCATGCGCGCAGCGTGTCGCCGGCCGCCGGCTCGATCTTGATGACTTCGGCGCCGAAATCGGCGAGCACCTGCGTGATGGTGTTGCCGCACACCAGGCGCGACAGGTCGAGCACGCGCACGCCGGCGAGCGTTGCCGTGGCGGCGGGCTGATAGTTTTTTTTGGGCAAGGCGTTCTTCATGCGGGCGGACAATGCGATGCTATTGCTTGGCGCCAACAATCGCGTCGAGTACCGGGACAATCGAATCCGGCTCGCGCCCGTCAAAGCGCGCCGGCAGCCCCAGGTTGACGACATCGAGCAGCATCGCGCGCGTCGCACGCGTCATGCGCGTCGAGGCTCCGAGCGAGCGCAGCAGCTCGAGCGAATCGGTCATTTCATGCACGCGCCGTTGAGCGTGCACCGCCGTGCCGCATACGAAGCGCTTGATGATCTGCTCGAACGGGCGCTCGTCGATCGATCCCGCGATGTCGACGGCCACCGCTTCGAGAATGCCGGAGCGCCGGGCTGCCTCAAGCGATTCGAGCAGCATTGCGGCGAGCCCCTTCATGCACACGCTGCGGATCAATTTCATCGCAGTCGCTGTGCCGGGCTTTTCCCCGATGACCTGTATGTTCATTCCATACGGCGCCATCAGCGCGCGGAACGTTTCCGCGTGCGGTCCGCTCGCGACCGTGAGCACCTTGATTCCACCCGTGGGCACCGTTCCCATGATTGCCGCGTCGACGAAGCCGGATTTTCCTTCCAGCATTTGTCCCGCCTGTTCCATCGCCTTGACGGCTGCGGTACTGGCGTCGACGTAGATATGCTCGGCGCTCAGATGCGCCCGCACCGATCGCAAAGTCTTAAGCGCGGCCCGGCCCGGAACGAGCGCAATGATGAGCTGCGCGCGCTTGCAGAGCTCGCGCGGACTCCTCACTAATTCAACGCTGGCTTCCGCTGCGCGCGTGCGTAGCGGATCGCCGGGCCCGGCTTTTGCGCCCGATGGGCTGTACGCAACGATGCCCGGCAACCCGGCGTGCGTCAGATCCTTCGCGAAGTGATATCCCGCTTCACCGAAGCCAAGAAATCCGACATTCAGCTTTCCCATCTCCATCGATTTTTCCCTTGCTTGCGAGCGGCGCTCGCACCCTTTGGATATAGCAGCAAATAGAAAGTGGCGCAATCGGCGACCACACCAGTATCCGCACGCGGTCGGCGTGCGTTAAAATCGCGCAGATCACTGCCGTCTCGCGCGCACCGCGGCAGATCCTCAACCCGAACTTAGGAGCAGACCATGACCGATCTTTCTTCCGGCAGAACACAGCTCGCATCCGCGGGCGCGCGTTTCCGCGCGGCCGTCGCCGCCGAAAAGCCGCTGCAGATTGCAGGCACTATCAATGCCTACCATGCGCGTATGGCGGAGCGCGTCGGTTACAAAGCGATTTATCTGTCGGGCGGCGGAGTGGCCGCCGGATCGCTGGGACTGCCCGATCTGGGCATCAGCAACTTGGACGACGTGCTGATCGACATCCGGCGCATAACCGACGTATGCGACCTGCCGCTGCTGGTCGACGTGGATACCGGCTTCGGCTCGAGCGCGTTCAACATCGCGCGTACGGTCAAGTCGCTGATCAAATTCGGCGCCGGGGGGATGCACATTGAAGACCAGGTTGGCGCCAAGCGGTGCGGACACCGTCCGAACAAAGAGCTGGTAACACAGCAGGAAATGATCGATCGGATCAAAGCCGCAGTCGATGCCAAGATCGATCCCGCATTCGTGGTAATGGCGCGCACCGATGCGCTGGCAGTCGAAGGATTCCAGGCAGCGATCGACCGTGCGTGCGCGTGCGTCGAGGCCGGCGCTGACATGGTATTTCCGGAAGCGATCACTGAGCTTGGCATGTACAAAAAGTTCGCCGATGCAGTCAAAGTGCCGATCCTCGCCAATATCACCGAGTTCGGCGCGACGCCGCTGTTCACGGTGGCGGAGTTGAAAAGCGCCGACGTTGCAATGGCGCTCTACCCGCTGTCGGCGTTTCGCGCGATGAATGCTGCCGCGCTCAAGGTATTTCAGGCGATCCGCAACGAAGGCACGCAGCGCAATGTGATCGATCAGATGCAAACGCGCAACGATCTCTACGATTATCTGAACTACCACGCCTACGAGCAGAAACTCGATCAGTTGTTCGCGCAGAGCAAGAAGCGGTGATGGCTCTCTTATCCATTCATTGTTGACGGACCTGGAGCAGAGCACAACGCACAGACGCAGGGAAAACCGCGGCGCCGAAGCCGTCGTGCACCGCGGCACCGCAAGGCGGTCCGCGCCGATGGGGCTATAATATAGCCCCCGATCAGGGACCGGATTTCCATGCAGTTATTCGCTTTCGGCATCAACCACGAAACCGCGCCGCTGTCGCTGCGCGAGCAAGTGGTTTTTCATGCCGAAAATATGGTCCAGGCGCTGCGTGATCTGGTCGACCGCCACCCGGTCGAGGAAGCGGCGATTATCTCGACCTGCAATCGCACCGAAGTCTATTG
>DASYSI010000282.1:0-6410 GCA_036003485.1 Burkholderiales bacterium
CGCATTTTATTGCGCTCAGCCCCAAGGCGGAAATTTACGTTGCAGACACGCTGAATTGGCGCGTGCAGAAATACGTCAGGAAATAAAAACGCCGCATGTGAACGCGGGCGGCACAGATACCCGAATCCTGACTTGGTCAAAGTCATCGAATCGAGACAGGCTGGCGGTCGGTTACCTGGCGGCAACCGGAGCCTGGCGCACGTCACTTCATGATGTCAGCCGCAGCGGCAGATTTCTCAAACGCTTGCCGGTCGCGGCCGCGATAGCGTTCGCAACGGCGGGAGCAATCGGCGGCACGCCGGGCTCACCGACGCCGGTCGGTTTTTCCGTGCTCGGCACAAGATACACTTCGACCTGAGGCATTTCGTTGATCCGAAGCGCCGGGTAATTGTGGAAGTTCGACTGCTCGACGCGGCCGTCTTTGAGCGTGATCGCGCTGTATAACGCAGCCGACAGCCCGAATCCGATGCCGCCTTCCATTTGTGCCCGGACGACGTCGGGATTCACCACCACGCCGCAATCGACCGCACACACCACGCGCTCCACCTTGAGTTTACCGGCGCTGTCTACCGATACCTGCGCGACCTGTGCGACGAAGGTGTTGAACGATTCGTGCACGGCGATACCGCGGCCGATGCCTTTCGGCAGCGGCTTGCCCCAGCCCGCCTTTTCTGCCGCGAGATTGAGCACGCCCAGGTGTCGCGGATGTTTGGCGAGCATCACGCGACGGAAGTCGACGGGATCTTTCCCGGCAGCCGTCGCCAGTTCGTCGATGAAGGTCTCGGTCGAAAACGCGGTATGGGTCGACCCCACTGAGCGCCACCACAGAACGGGAACTCCGATCTTGGGTGAGTGCAGATCGACCAGCATGTTCGGGATCTGATACGGCAGCGTGCTCGCACCTTCCACAGATGTCGCGTCGATGCCGTCCTTGACCAGCATGCTTTCGAATGGCGTGCCAGCGAGAATCGACTGGCCGACAATGCGATGCTGCCATGCGACGAGTGTGCCCTGTGCATCGAGGCCGGCGCTCAACTTGTGCAAATACAACGGCCGGTAATAGCCGCCGCGCATGTCGTCCTCGCGTGTCCACATCAATTTGACTGGTACGCGGCCATCGATCGCCTTGGCGATACTGACCGCTTCCACAACGTAGTCCGACTGGGGATTGGCGCGACGCCCGAAGCTTCCGCCCGCATACAGCATGTTGAGCTTTACCTGCTCGGGTTTGAGGCCGGTAAGTTTGGCCACCGCAAACTGGTCCGGCGTGTGGAGTTGTTCGCCGTTCCAGATTTCGCACGCGTCCTTGCCCAGCTTCACCACGCAGTCGAGCGGCTCCATCGGCGCATGCGCGAGATATGGAAACTCGAACGATGCCTCGAGCTTCTTAGCCGCCGACGCGAACGCCGCAGCAGCGTCGCCGTCCTTGCGCGCAGTCATGCCGGGTTTACGCGCGAGTTCCTGATACTGCGCCATGATCTCCGCCGATCCGAGTTTGTTGGCACCCGCATCGTCCCATTGCACGGTCAATGCATCGCGTCCCTGCTTCGCCGACCAGAAGCTATTCGCGAGCACCGCAACGCCGCTCGGAATCTGCACGACGTCTACGACGCCTTTGACCGCTTTCGCCTTCACCGCATCGAACGATTTGACCTTGGCGCCGAAAAATGGCGCATGCGCGACCACCGCGGTCAGCATTCCGGGTAGCTTTACGTCGATCGTAAACTGCGCGCTGCCGTTGGTCTTGGCTTTGCTGTCTTTGCGTGTAACCGCCTTGCCGATCAGCTTGAAGTCGCGCGCATCCTTGAGCTTGATATCGGTCGGCGGCGGCATTTGCGCGGCGCGTGCGGCGAGCGGTCCGAATTTACTCTTGCGTCCTGAACCGGGATGCGTGAGCACGCCATTGTCGACGCGGATTTCCGCAGCGGGTACTTTCCATTGCTCCGCGGCAGCGGCGACCAGCATTGCGCGCGCTGCGGCGCCGGCTTTTCGCAGCTGCTCGTACGAATTCGCGATCGCCGTGCTGCCTCCGGTGCCTTGCGCCTGACCCCAAAGCAGATTGTTGTAGCGGCCGGCATCTGCGGGCGCGCTTTCCACTTTGATCTGCGCCCAATCGGCATCAAGCTCTTCGGCAACAAGAGTCGGCAGTCCGGTACTCACGCCCTGTCCCATCTCGAGATGCTTGATCAACACGGTGACGCTGCTGTCGGGGGAAATACGCACGAAAGCATTGGGAATGAAATCGCCGACGCTCGAGCTGCCCGCAACCGCGCGCGCCACACTGCCAAAGCCGATGGCAAAACCGCCGCCCGCGATTGTGGCGACTTGCAGAAATTGTCGGCGCGACGGATTTTCAAGTGAGCGTTGAATGAGTCGTTTCATATCACACCCGTGCGGTTTTAGCGGCTTCCTTGATCGCAGCGCGGATGCGCACATACGTCGCGCAGCGGCAGATGTTTCCCGCCATGGCGGCGTCGATGTCGCTATCCGATGGCTGCGGATTTGCCGCGAGCATCGCCGCGGCGGACATGATCTGGCCGGACTGGCAGTAGCCGCACTGGACCACGTCGAGCTTTTCCCACGCCGACTGCACAGCCTTGCCCGCACGCGAGGCTGCGACATTCTCGATCGTCGTAATGCGTTTACCGGCCGCGGCCGATGCGGGCATGCTGCACGAACGGACCGCCTTTCCGTCCACATGCACCGTACATGCACCGCATTGTGCGATCCCGCAACCGTACTTCGTGCCAGTGAGTCCCGCGCCGTCGCGAATCGCCCATAGCAGCGGCGTATCAGGCGTCACGTCGAGCGCGTGGGATTTTCCATTGATGTTGAGCACGATCATCTAAGCTCCTCGGTCGAACTTTGAACAAGGGGGTTACGCCCCTAATATCTCCACTTCAGACGATACTCTGATTAAAGAAAATATTTAGTCTGAGTTTCCTTAGGAAGAAACAATGCCGGTTAATCAGGACACGCGGCGCCGGCCTTGGCCCACGCGTTGACGATGCGGTTGAACTCCGCTTTTGCGATCGGCACCGGCTCGCGTTGTCTGCGGTCGCTGTCCGTACCGGGCTCCCATCCCCACGCAACGAGCTTGTCCTGCGTCAAATGCCTGACCGTTGCCTTGAGGTCGCGCTTGCCGTTGGTGCGCGGATCGAGCAGCGCGCGGCACAACTCGCCGGGCGTCTTGTCTTCCCACGCCATCGAGATTGGCGCGAGATGCCAATTGGGTGCGCCGGGAACACCGCTCGCCGCATAGTTCGCTTGTTGATGGCATGCTGCGCACTGCAGGCCTAGCGGCCCATCGTCGTGCGGTCCGCGCATGATGGGAGGCGAATGGATATGCCGATCATTTCCCTGCTTGGGGCTGTCGCCTTTGGGGTGACAGTTCAAGCAGCGCGGGTGAGTCAGTACTTGATGGATTTGCAGATATAACCGTGCGCCTTCGAGCTTCGTTTCTGCCGTCATCGCCGGCGCGGACGTCTGGGCAGCAGCTGGTCCGCCAAATCCCCCCATCAGCATTACAACCGCCGCAGTAAAATTCAATCTGAGCATGATGTTCTCCTGATTAATGTAACACGGGACATTCAATGACGCTCTGGCACGCGTGACGCATTCGTAACCGCTATTTCGGTTCGGGCGCTTCAAATGTGATGCCGAGGTTCTGGAAATTATCCAACACTTGCTTGCCCCAGCGTTTTTCGACTTCGGCGCCGACAGCCGGATCGAATTTGACGTCGGCAAAGGTTTTCTCTCCCTGTACCATGACTAGCAGTTTCGCGTCCTTGACGTCGGACGCATTGCGGAAGCGGCGAAACACGCCGGGCGGCACCGCGCACATATCGCATGGTTCCAGCATCACGCTGTGCTCGCCTTTGTCTCCCCAGATGATCTCGTAGCGCCCGCTCATGCAAACGAAGATTTCGTGCGTTTCACAATGCGCGTGCAGCGCAGGTCCCTGGCCCGGCGGGCATTCCGCGATGACGACTTCGAGTCCGGGCGCGCCGGTTATGGCAGGATTTGCCGCATTGCGCTTATTGCCCGGCGGAGCGAGCAGCGAGTAGACGCTGCGTGCCGCGATCAGCTCGTAGGCTTCTCCGGGAACTCCGACATTCTGCTCTGTGAAGCTCGCCTTGGTAGGAAGCAGTTCTTTGAAATGGGCGACCCGGCCTTGCATCTGCTCGGGCGTCATAGCGGGGGTTTTCAAACGTCCTCCTGTGATTGGACTTTGCTGAAAAGCGATGGGTATCGCTCACGCTCAACCTATCCTACGAGCGCGTCAAGTTTGTTTGTCTCCGGGAAGCCTCAACCCGGCGCTAGGCGTGCGTCAAGTGCGCGGCGTCGAAATCAAGCGACGCGCTGACCGGGAGGTGGTCCGAAGCTACGCGCGCGAGCGCGCTGGCGTGCACCGCGAGGTGGCGCATCGCCTGGCGCGGCCTTACCCAGATCCGGTCGAGAGCGAGCATGGGTCTGCCCGCAGGGAAGCTGGCAGGCGCCGGCGCATGCTTGAATTGCTTGTGCAGCCAGCGCACCGGCCGGCCCCATAAAAACCATTCATTGAGATCGCCAAGCAACACGGTGGGTACCGCTTTCGCGTCGTGCACCAGGAGCAGCAAGCTCCGGATCTGGTGACGGCGCTCCGCCGGACGCAGGCCCAGGTGCGTAGCAATCAGCCGCAGCGGCATGCCATGGCAGTCGAGCAGCGCCGCGATTGCGCCGCGCGGCTCGCGCCGTGGCACACTCAAGTCCACGCACTGGATGTCAGCCGCTGAAAAACGCGTCAGTATCGCATTGCCATAATCGCCTTTGCTGGTCTTGAGCGTCGGGCCCGCAATCGCATGCAAAGCGCATGCGTCGCGCAGGTAGGCGAGCATATCGAATCCGCTAGCGCCGAGCGGGACTTCCTGCAATGCGACCACGTCCGCGTCGAGCTCACGAATCACGCTCGCTATGCGCTGTGGTTTGTATTGCCCATCGCGGCCGATGCCGATGTGAATGTTATAGGTGGCGACCTTGATGCGGCACTGAGCCGCGCAGGGTGGCAGCGAAAAGTGACCCGATCCGTTTTTATCGTGCGCGGCTTCGCGCGCCATTGTCGCGTCGCCGCCGGGCAGGCTGCGCGCGCCGCGCTGCGCGACAGTCACGGCACGACGCTTACCTATGACCATGTTGGGGCGGATTGCTTCCAGGTGTATCGCGCGGCGACAGTGGGCTGATGGATACATCCGTCTTAAGCCCACGCCCGAACAGCCAGCGCCGGATCACGAGTATCCCCACGACAAAAATTGCAATCACTCCGCAAAGGAGCGGGTAGTTTATCCGGGACGGGTCGCGCAGAGCCGCTTCCAGCTGATCCGCGAACACCGTTGCGGCCAGAGTTCCAGGCAAATTACCCAGCGCCGTGCCAAGCGCCACCTGCCATATTTTGATGCGGATAGCGCCCGCGACGAGGCCTATAACGGCGAAGGGCGCGACAGGCACCAGGCGTACCGCGGTCATCGCGAGCAACCCGCGCTTGCGCAGTATTTCGCTGACACGATTGAGTCGGGGGCCCGCCATGCGCCGCACGGTCGCACGACCCGCCATCCGGCCCGCAGCGTAAGTCGCGAGCGCCGCCAGCACGATGCCGCTCATCGCGTACGCGAAACCCGCCCACGTGCCGAACGCGACCACTGCAAACATCGTGATCAACGGCCGCGGAAACATGACGAGGCACGCGGCCGTGTACGCGAGGACCACACAGAGCGGGGCCCATGCCAGGCCACCAAAAACACGCGCGGAATTGATGATGAGATCGGGATCTGCGAGCTGTGCGAGCGGCGTGAATTTCCATGCCGCTGTCAGTCCCGCGGCGAACACGATCACCGCCAGCGCTAAATGCCAGAGCGGGCGCCTTTTTTCGTTATCGAGATTGGGAGAAAATTCTTTCACCAGATCGTCAAGCGCAACCGGCCGCTCGGGATCCGCGACGGCCGCGACTTCCAGCACCACATCCGGCCATTCGGGCAGATCGCCGAACGCCTTCAAAGTGCGGCCTTCGTGCGCCAGCGATTCGATCGCGGCTGATAACGAGCCCGCACGTTCGAATTCTGTGCGGACGCTTTGCGGCGTAACATCAAGGTGCTCGGCAAGCAGGCGATCGCGGAAACCCGCGATGACCGAGGTCACCTGCGCATTCCCGCGACCTTCGAACGTCAGATCGCACTCGGTATCCATTCCCATCGAGCGATTGCAAAAATTGGCGGAGCCGATGCGCAGCCATTCGTCGTCGACTATCATCGCCTTGGAATGAATATCCAGGCACGTTCCTTCTTTGAGACCGGGCACATAGGGATAGAGAATTCTGCAGCGATGCCAGCGGTCGGCGGCGTGCAGCTCCTTGATCAAACGCGTGCGCAATGCGTGCA
>DASYSI010000283.1:0-2647 GCA_036003485.1 Burkholderiales bacterium
GAGGCCAAATAACACCGTTCGCGCGCCGGCGCGTAAGTCTGCAAAATGCAACGCTGATTGTGGTCGCGCTCAACTTGGTGGTGATCATCCTTTTCCCGCCTTTCGAGTCGGTTTATGCAATCACCAAGGCGTCAATTCCAACGTTCGAGGGGTTTTATTTCATTTTCGCGCGCCAACCCAACCATGTGATCGTGACCACGATACTTTACCTCGAGGTATTTTTCGTGCTGATCAACGGCGCACTGTTCTGGCTGATATTCCGGGAAATAAAATACGCGAATATAGCGCCTGCCGATGCGCTGAAAATAGTGACTGAAGCGCGCAAGCGTCGCGGCTGAATCGAGCAACTCGCTGTCACGCGGTTTGATGCAGCCGGCTTTGCGCCGGCACGTGTTGCGCGAGGAACTCCATCTGGTCAGCAAGTATGCGGCGGTTGGTCAGAATCAGGTATTCTGCGCGATTCGGCACATAGGGCAGATACAGCAATTCCATCCGCGCTTTCTCCGGCGTACGGTCGCTTTTTTTCTCGTTGCAAGAACGGCACGCCGTCACTACATTCATCCAGGTGTCGCGGCCGCCGCGCGAAAACGGGATTACGTGATCGCGCGTAAGTTTTGACCCCGAGAAAATGCTTCCGCAATAAGCGCACAAATAACGGTCGCGATGAAACAACTCGCGATTGTTGAGCGGCGGCACTTGACTGAATGCGCGCATTGCCATCGCCTTGCCCTTTATGGCGATGATGCTGCTCGCGACGATCCGCGAGCGAGTGCCGGAAATCCGGTTATGACCGCCGAATACCGTGAACGCATGTTCGCCCGCAGTCCACGCGATCTGATCCTTGGCATAATAAAAACACGCGTGCTGCCACGTAATCCAGCGATGCGGAATACCGTTGGTATCCAGCGTCAGGATCAGTGGATACGCGCCGGGCTTGGGCACCCGCAACAATTTGTTGGCTTCAACCATGGTTCAGCCGTCGTTCCCTTGCTTCATAACGAAAGTCAGTTGCGCGACAATCTAACAGATTTGGGTTATAATTGTAAAACAAGTGCTTAGTTGTTCCACATTGGGTTTCCCCAAGTCAGAATCCGACCCCGTCGGTATACGCCAATTCCATTGCGTCATCGGCTTTGGGTTGCGCCCGCAGCAATCCAGGAGTTTCCGCTAATGTCATTCGAATCACTCGGCTTGATGCCTGAGTTACTGCGTGCAATCGCCGATCAGGGCTACACTGAAGCATCGCCAATCCAGCTCAAAGCGATCCCACCCGTCCTTGCGCACCATGACCTGATGGGTTGCGCGCAGACGGGAACCGGTAAGACGGCGGGTTTCGCACTTCCGATTCTGCAAATGCTGGCGCCGCATCAAAACACGAGCCCTTCTCCGGCGCGCCATGCAATCCGCGCGCTGATACTCACGCCGACGCGTGAGCTCGCGGCTCAGGTCGAGGAAAGTGTCCGCACCTACGGCAAATACCTGTCGCTGCGCTCGACTGTCGTTTACGGCGGTGTCGACATCAACCCGCAAATCAAAGCGCTGCGCGAAGGCGTCGAAATACTAGTGGCCACACCCGGCCGCCTGCTCGATCACGTGCAGCAAAAAACCGTTAATCTGACGCGCGTTGAAATTCTCGTGCTGGACGAAGCCGACCGCATGCTCGATATGGGTTTCATGCCCGATATCAAACGCATCATTGCATTGCTGCCGCAACAGCGCCAGAACCTGTTGTTCTCCGCGACTTTCTCCGACGAGATTAAAAAGCTGGCGAACCAGATACTGCGTGCACCGATCTCAATCGAGGTTGCGCGCCGCAACGCGCCGGCCGATCTCGTGACACACCAGATGTACGAAGTCGATGCAGAGCGCAAGCGTGCGCTGCTCACGCATCTGATCAAGAGCCGCGACATGCACCAGGTGCTCGTGTTTGTACGCACCAAGCGCGACGCCAACCGGCTGATGCGCGAGCTCGTGCGCGACGATGTCGCCGCCACCGCGATTCACAGCGATCGTACGCAGGGCGAGCGCATGAAAGCGCTCGAAGATTTCAAGCAGGGCACCGTCAACGTACTGGTCGCGACCGACATTGCCGCGCGCGGACTCGACATTGAGCTCCTGCCGTACGTGATCAATTATGAATTGCCGTACGTGGCGGAAGATTACATCCATCGCATCGGCCGCACCGGCCGCGCAGGAAGCACCGGCGAGGCGATTTCGCTGGTGTGCGCCGATGAGCAGCGCATGCTCGACGACATCGAGCGCGTACTCAAGCGCAAGCTCGAGCGCCTGCCGCTGCCCGCCTTGGCAAACATTAGAAATCCGGACCGCGGCAGCACGCGCCATGCGCCGCCGAGGCACGCGTCAGGTCATAAGACCCCGCACAGTAAACCGCATTCCAAACCGCCGACGGCCACACTTCCCGGCGGCTTCGATTTCAGTAAGCCATACGAACCCAAAGCGGCGAACGACTCGCCTTCGCCCGCTGCCGCTCACATCGCTCGCGCCCGCCCGCACTCCAAATCCGGCACGCGCCCAACAGCGGCGCTTCTAGGCGGACTCGCCGCCAAGAAATCCTGATCGGACTGCTACGAACCGCTAAACCAGTTGTAGCCCTGATCTTCCCAGTAACCGCCGGGATAGTCGTTGG
>DASYSI010000284.1:0-6391 GCA_036003485.1 Burkholderiales bacterium
GGGCGTATCGACGGCGACTACGTGACTGAATTTGATCACGATACTCTGCTGAGCATGTGCGATACCGAAGGCTAACAATATCGACGTCACTGCGAATACAGTAAAACGTTTCATGGAATCTCCTATTGGCACAATGTTATGCCGCTTTTATGAGTCGGCGCACCGGCCCCGTAGACACGGGCTCGGCCTTGGTAACTATTTGTCGTGTGGAAATATGCACGCTGCGCGCAGAATGCGATTTGATCTACATCAAACTAAATCGCAGCCGCGATGCACAGCGAAGGCGGCGCGAATGCGCCGAGGATGAACCGGCCCGCGATTTTACTGGGGCCCGCAGGCTAGCGAGCCTTGCCTACCATGTCTTCAGGTTTGACCCACGCGTCGAATTGCTGGCCCGTCACGTAGCCAAGCGCGATTGCCGACTCTTTGAGTGTGAGGCCCTTCTTATGCGCATTCTTCGCGATCTGCGCCGCTTTGTCATAACCGATGTGCGGATTAAGCGCGGTCACCAGCATCAGCGACTCGCGCAGGAGCTTGTCGATGCGCTCCTTGTTGGCTTCGATTCCGGCTGCACATTGATCGTTGAAATTGGTACAGCCATTCGCCAGCAGCCCAGCGCTGTGCAAAAAGTTGCGTATCACCAGCGGCCGGAACACATTGAGTTCGAAATTCCCGGAAGCTCCGCCGATATTGATCGCAACGTCATTGCCGAATACCTGGCAGCACACCATCGTCAGCGATTCCGACTGCGTCGGGTTCACCTTGCCGGGCATGATCGAGCTGCCGGGCTCGTTTTCGGGAATGTTAAGCTCGCCGATGCCGCAGCGCGGGCCGCTCGCGAGCCAGCGCACGTCATTGGCGATTTTCATCAGCGATGCGGCGAGCGTTTTCAGCGCGCCATGCGCATGCACGACTCCGTCGCATGAAGCCAGGGCCTCGAACTTGTTCGGCGCGGTGACAAACGGCAGGCCGGTGAATTTCGCCAGCTCAGATGCAACCATCACCGCGAACTTGGGATGCGCGTTGAGCCCGGTGCCGACCGCGGTGCCGCCGAGCGCAAGCTCGCACAGATGCGGCAGCGCTGCCGCAATATGCTTCACGCCATGGTCGAGTTGCGCAACGTAGCCGGAAAATTCCTGCCCCAGCGTGAGCGGTGTCGCGTCCTGCAGGTGAGTGCGGCCGATCTTGACGATCTTGGCGAATTGCTTCGATTTCTTGTTGAGAGTGTCGCGCAGCCTGCGCACCGCCGGCTGCAATTGCCGCTCGAGCGCGATGACGGCCGCGACGTTCATCGCGGTCGGGAACGTGTCGTTCGACGACTGGCCGAGATTGACGTCGTCGTTGGGATGCACCATCCGTTTTTCGCCGCGCTCGCCGCCCAAAATTTCCGAGGCGCGGTTAGCGAGCACCTCGTTGACATTCATGTTGGTTTGCGTTCCCGATCCGGTCTGCCATACCACCAGAGGAAATTCCGGATCGTGCTTGCCGGCCAACACCTCGTCGGCCGCCTTGACGATGGCATTTCCTTTTTTTCTGTCGAGCAGGCGAAGCGCCATATTCACGCGTGCTGACGCGCGCTTGACCATGATCTGCGCGCGCACCACCTCGACCGGCATGGTCTCGCCCGGAAACCTGAAGTTGATCAGGCTGCGCTGGGTTTGTGCGCCCCACAGCCGGTCGGCCGGCACCTCGATGTTGCCGAACGTATCACGCTCGATTCTGACTCGCGCCATTGACTATTCCTCGATCATCACAATGAAAAAACGAAATCCGGTCACCGCTCTATTTGCGGTGCATTAGAACAGCATGAGATTGCCGCGCGTGGCGCCGGCGTCGACTGCCGTCAAGGCTGTCATGTTGACCAGACGGCGCACCGTCGCGGTGGAAGTGACGATGTGCACGGCTTTCGCCGCGCCGAGCAGGATTGGCCCGATCGTGATGCCGTCGCCGGCCGCGGTCTTCAAAAGATTAAACGCAATATTGGCGGCGTCGAGCGTCGGCATGATCAACAGGTTGGCATCGCCGTTCAGGCGTGAATGGGGAAAAGCCTGGCGCCTGACTTCCTCGGACAGCGCGGCATCGCCGTGCATTTCGCCTTCGATTTCCAGCTCCGGTGCGGCTTTGTTCAGGAGCGCGAGGGCAGCACGCATTTTCTTCGCAGTCGGCGTGTCGGCGGTGCCAAAGCTCGAATGCGAGAGCAGCGCGGTTTTGGGCGTTATGCCAAAACATCGAATGACTTCTGCGGCGAGTACCGTCATTTCGGCGATCTGCTCTGCGCTCGGGTCGAAGTTGACGTAGGTATCGCAGATGAAGACCGTGCGCTTTGGCAGCATCAGCGCATTCATCGCGTAATAGTGGCTGACGCCGGGCCGCCGGCCTATCACCTGATCGATGTAATGCAGGTGCAGATCGAGGTTGCCGAAGGTGCCGCATATCATGCCATCGGCATCATTGCGGTGCATCATCATCGCGCCGATCAGCGTATTGCGCCGCCGCATCTCGGTCTGCGCGTCGGTTTGCGATACGCCGTTGCGCTCGGTCAGGCGGTAGTATTCCTCCCAGTAATCGCGGTAGCGCGGATCAGATTCAAGATTGATGAGTTCGCAATCCGCGCCGGGTGTGAGCCGCAGCCCATAGCGCTCGATGCGCCGCTCGATCACCGCGGGGCGACCGATCAGGATGGGAAACGCGAGCTTTTCGTCGCTCACGACCTGGGCTGCGCGCAACACGCGCTCATCCTCGCCTTCGGCGTAGACGATACGGCGCCGCGAGGCCTCTTTCGCCGCCGAGAACAGCGGTTTCATGATCAGGCCGGAGTGGTAAACGAACTGCTGCAGTGAATCACGATAGGCGTCGAAATCGGCGATCGGCCGCGTCGCGACGCCGCTATCCATCGCCGCCTTCGCCACTGCCGGCGCGACTTTTACGATCAGCCGTGGATCGAACGGACTCGGAATCAGATACTCGGCGCCGAAACTTGGCTGCGGTTTGCCATAGGCAAGGGCCACAATGTCGGATTGCTCGGCCTGTGCAAGCTCGGCAATCGCCCTGACTGCCGCGAGCTCCATTTCGGTATTGATGACGGTGGCGCCGACGTCGAGCGCGCCGCGGAATACGAACGGAAAGCACAACACGTTGTTAACCTGGTTCGGATAATCGGAACGGCCCGTCGCCATGACCACGTCAGGATTCGCCTGTTTTGCAAGCTCAGGCAGAATTTCGGGCTCAGGATTGGCGAGCGCCAAAATCAGCGGGCGGGCAGCCATTTGCTTGACCATTTCGGGCTTCAGCACGCCGCCCGCCGAAAGCCCGAGGAATACATCGGCCCCGCCAATGACCTCGGCCAGCGTGCGCGCCTTGGTGTCGATTGCATATTGCGCTTTGTCCGGATCCATCTCCTCCTTACGGCCCTGGTAGACGACGCCTTTAATATCGGTGACGGTGATATGGTCCTTGGGCAGGCCTAGCTTCATGAGCAGGTCCAGGCACGCGAGCGCTGCCGCGCCCGCGCCCGAAACCACCAGCTTGACGTGGGCAATATCCTTGCCGACCACCTTGAGCCCGTTGAGCAACGCGGCCGAGACCGTAATCGCAGTGCCATGCTGATCGTCATGAAACACTGGGATGCGGCAGCGCTCGCGCAGCTTGCGCTCGACGACAAAACATTCGGGTGCCTTGATGTCCTCGAGATTGATGCCGCCGAACGTAGGCTCGAGACTTGCAATAACGTCGACCAGCTTCTGCGGATCGCGCTCATTGATTTCGATGTCGAATACGTCGATACCGGCGAATTTCTTGAACAGCACCGCCTTGCCTTCCATGACCGGCTTGGCGGCAAGGGGACCGATGTTGCCCAGGCCGAGCACCGCCGTGCCGTTGGTGATCACCGCCACCAGGTTGGCGCGCGCGGTCATGTTGCGCGCTTGCGCGGGGTCGGCGACGATCAATTCGCACGCAGCCGCGACCCCCGGTGTATAGGCAAGCGAGAGATCGTGCTGGTTGATCAACTCCTTGGTCGGAACGACGGAGATTTTGCCGGGTGTGGGCAAACGATGATAATCGAGCGCACTTCTGCGCAGTGGGTCATCCATCGCGAACTCTGCTGCTTATGGGGCGAACATTATAACCCGGCGACTTTGGCGCATCCGCGCGATGAACTTTCAAGCGCCGGCGGACTCGAGCGGTCCCTCATGCGGCAACTTGCATTCGGCTCCCGCACACTCGCCTGCTGATCGTGAGCTTCGAATTCGGCGTTCTTCAATAGCGCGGTTTCGCGCTCAGTGCACTTGTGCTATTTTCACGGCTCCGGACCAGCCTCCTCTACGCGCAATCATGGATATTTCTCCCGCCACACGCACCGAGCTCTACCCGCCGCTTGAGCCTTACAGCGCGGGCATGCTCGCGCTCGATTCCATCCACTCGATGTACTGGGAGCAGTCGGGTAATCCGAACGGCGTCCCGGTGGTGTTCCTGCACGGCGGCCCCGGCGCCGGCAGCGCACCCAACCACCGCCGATTCTTCGATCCTGTGCATTACCGCATCATCGTTTTCGACCAGCGTGGTGCCGGGCGCTCGACGCCGCTGGGCGAACTGCGCGAGAACACGACACTGCTGCTGATCAATGATATCGAGCGCTTGCGCCGGCATCTCGGCATCGAACGATGGCTGGTGTTCGGCGGCTCGTGGGGCTCCACGCTAGCGCTCGCTTACGGCGAAGCGCATCCCGAGCGCTGCCTCGGCTTCGTGCTGCGCGGCGTGTTTCTGTGCCGGCGCAGCGAGATCGATTGGTTCCTGTATGGTCTGAAGAACATCTTTCCAGAAGCGTGGCGTGCCTTCGCGAGCGTCATTCCGGAAAGCGAGCGCGACGACCTGCTCGCGGCTTACTACCGCCGCCTCACGCATTCGGATCGCGCGGTGCACGTGCCGGCGGCGCGCGCGTGGGGCATCTATGAGGGCTCGTGCTCGACATTGCTGCCAAGCCCCGACACTGTCGCTTATTTTGCGAGCGACGGCGTCGCACTCGGACTCGCGCGCATGGAAGCACATTATTTCAGCCATGACATCTTCCTGCCGGTCGATTCTTTGCTCGACAACGTCGGCAAGTTGAGAAAGATTCCGGCAATTATCGTGCAGGGGCGTTACGACGCGGTGTGTCCGATCGTCAGCGCTGATGACCTGCATCGCGCGTGGCCCGAGGCGGAATATCTTATCGTGCCCGACGCCGGGCATTCGGCGTGGGAACCGGGAATCAGTGCCGAGCTCGTGCGTGCGACTGAGCGCTTCAAAAGCCTTGCGATAATCCGATAGTTGGAAGATTACAGTGGGATAGCCAATCGCATTACGATAAACTTTCAGGCAGGAGAAAACCATGGATTTACCGGGCAATCCCGGCATGACCGTTGTTCCGACCGGCGCGAGCTTGGGCGCCGATGTTATAGGTGTCGATCTGTCCAGGCGCATAGACAGCTTGACCTTTAAGGCCATCGAAGATGCCTGGCACCAACATTTGGTGTTGCGTTTCCGCGGCCAGCAACTCGACGATCCAGGACTGCTGCGTTTCGCCCGGCTGTTCGGAGAGCTCGACAAAGCTCCGGTCCACGCCGGGCACGAGGTCGAGGATCCATTTCCCGAAATCACAGTCATGTCGAATATCAAGGTCAATGGCCGATCGATCGGGAACCTCGGTCATTACGAGGCAGAATGGCACACCGACATGTCGTACAACGAACGCACGCCGATCGGCAGTCTTCTGTATTCGATCGAAGTGCCTGCCGTGGGCGGCGACACCGGCTTCGCCAATATGTATGCAGCGTATGACACGCTTCCTGTCGAGCTCAAGCGCGCAATTGTCGGTATGCAGTGCAGGCACGATTCGAGCCGCAACAGCGCGGGCGAGCTGCGCAAGGGCCAAAAGGAAGTCGCCGATCCACGCGACACGCCAGGCGCGGTGCATCCAATCATCCGCACTCATCCGGCAACGCGCCGCAACGCGCTGTTCCTCGGCCGCCGCCGCAATGCTTACATCATCGGCCTGGGGCTTGCCGAAAGTGAAGACCTGCTCGACAAGTTATGGACGCACGCGACGCAGCGGCGTTTCGCCTGGTATCAACAGTGGAAAGTCGGGGATTTGATTCTGTGGGACAACCGGTGCGCGATGCATCGAAGGGATGCGTTTGACCCGGAATCGAGACGGCTGATGCATCGAACCCAAGTACGCGGCGATAAGCCGTTCTTCGACCCCGCAACGCTCACCGCCTGAAGATTTTTATGGCCGGCGGCTTAAGAGCCTTCCTTGGGCTTGGCCGCCTCGCCCGCCGCGCGCAGGCTTTCGAGAGCCGCTTTCTGCATTTGCAGCGTCTTGATGGTCATTTGCACGAAACCGGTATTCATC
>DASYSI010000285.1:0-7566 GCA_036003485.1 Burkholderiales bacterium
CAGGATGCGCACGATTTCCTGGTTGAGCTTGGTGATGATCGGCTGCGGAGTCTTCGCCGGCGCGAGGATTCCATACCAGCCGGCGACTTCGTAGCCCGGCACGCCGGCTTCGCGCATCGTCGGAAGCTCCGGCGCGGCCGCCGAGCGTTTGACCGTCGTGACGGCAAGCGGCCGCAACCGGCCTGCCTTAATGTGCGCGTGAGATTGCAGTATTGTCGAGAACAGCATCTGGATTTGCCCGGCAATCACGTCGGTCATCGCAGGCGCGCCGCCTTTGTACGGGATGTGCGTGATGGTGATGCCGGCGAGCGACGAAAACAACGCGCCCGACAAATGACTCAAGCCGCCAGTGCCCGACGAGCCGTAGTTGAGCGTTCCGGGCTTCGCCTTGGCAAGCGCTATCAGTTCCTTGACTGATTTTGCCGGCACCGATGGATGCACGACCAGCGCATACGGTTGAGTCGTCGCCTGCGTAATAGGGGAAAGATCCCTGATCAAATCGTACGGCAGCTTCTTGTACAGGCTCACATTAACGGAATGGCTCGAGGAAATCATCGTCAGCGTATAACCATCAGGCGCTGATTTGGCGGCGATGTCGACGCCGATGGTGCCGTTGGCGCCCGTGCGATTATCAGGAACCACCGTTTGTCCCCACGCTTCAGTCAGCTTGAGCGCGATTGCGCGCGCCGTGATGTCGGTGCCCCCGCCTGGTGCGAATGGAACGATCAATCGTATGGGCTTGGTCGGGTAAGGCTGCGCCGTGGCGTGGCTCGCGAACAGCATCGCAAGTGCGGCGCTGCAGATCGTTAAGGTCCTTCCAGTCGACATTCGATTCCTCTGTTCGTTCTTAAGCCAACGCGGCGTTTGTTTCTAATTCTATCCGCGATGATCGACGCAACCGCCCAGCGGCTATGGAATCTCGATATCCATCAGCGGCGCATACTGCTGGCCGCCGTGTCCGTCGCTGTCACGCGGATCGCCTTGAAAATACGGGCGCGGAATCGAAGCCTTGATCGCATAGGCGTGATCGCAGAAAAAGAATTTGACGTCCTCGACTGCAACGCCGTAGCGCGCGGCCACGGCCTCGCGGCTGACTGCACCCGAGCGTTTGACGCGTTCGTACGTCGCCGCGTCGTCGAACATGATGTCGAAGGTCAGCTCGAACGGCCCTGCGTTCTTGCTGCGGATCAAGCGGGACAATTCTGCGAGCGCGGTCATGCGGCGAGCTTCCGGTGAGTGGTCCCGTCGACGGCAATCAAATCCATCGGGAACATTTCGCAAGGATCGTCAGGTTCGACGACATGGTTGACGTTGAAACGGTAGACGGCGCCGCGGTCGAGATGATTATACGGGCACGCCAGCGCCGTGATGAGTCCGCTCCATTCGGGTATCGGCAGGTGCAGCGCCTGATGGCGCGTGATACCGGCGATAGTGCTCGCGATCTCCTGCGTCGGCGCCGTCACCTCGAATACGAGGCACAGCTCATGCGAGCGGATTTCCTTGACCGGTTCGAGCGGACCCATCGTGCCGTTCTTCCCATAGATCCTGATATGAAACAAATAATCCCCTGCCGCGAGACGGTCACCGAAAACCATTTGGACGCGGGCGCGGATTTTTTCGCTGAGCCGCGCAGTCCAGTCGTCGATCTGGCGGATGATGAAAGGGTCGCGTACCGAACCGATCAGGATGCTCTGATATCCAACCTTCTCGGCGCCTTCGAGTTTCACGGTGTAGCGCTGCGCGGGCAGAAATTCGCTGCTGGATACCTTGACCGCCGTGCTGCTGATCGCCTCGTAGCGCGAGTTCGTCAGATCGAGCGTTCCCGAGCATTCAATGAGCTTGAAAGGGTCCGCGTTTTCGTAGAGGCTGTGCGAGGCGATGCTCTGAGGGGTGCACGTAAGCTGTGCGTCGGGCGCTTCGACCACAAAGTGATCTTTGCGCACCCATGCGAACATGCAGTCGGGCGTCTTGCGATTTACGACGGCCGCGGCTCCGCATTCAAGAATTTTGGCGGCGTGCCACGCGATGCCTTCGGGAAAGCCGCGCATCACGGGCATGGCCGCGAATATGGCGGTATCGCTGGCGCGGCCGGCAACGATCACTTCAGCGCCAGCCTCGAGCGCGCGCATGAAGGGTTCGGCTCCCATCATCCCTACGATGTGCTCGCTGCGGTCGATCGTTGCCTGATTGAATTCCGGCGCCGGATGCAGCGGTTTGATGCGACCTTCGCGCAGCTTCTGCGTCAGATACGGTTTTTTCTGTTCAGAATGGATTAGCGCAAGCTTGAATTTCAATTTTTCGGTCGCCGCGATTTCCTTGACAAGCGCGTAAAAGAAATCGAGTTGCACATCGGCGCCCGCGGTGCCGGCAGACCCGATCAGCAGTGGTATGCCGAGCCGCCGCGCGCCGAGCAGCATGAGCTTGAGATCGCGGCGTATCGCGTCTTTCGGGAAAGCCGTCTTGCCAGAGCCGAGATATGACGGGCCCGGGTCGGTCGAACCCGCATCGCAACCGATAAAATCCGGTTTCTGACTCAGCGCTTTCTCGAACGAGCTTTCGATAAAGCCCGATCCGCAGACGCCGGTCGGTGAAAGTATCCTTATTTCGTTTTCTATTGCAGGCATTTCATGCTCCATGTTCTATTGAAGGTTGCGTTATCGCCTGATGCTTGGAAAATAGCCTGCTGCTCATACTATTTTCCCGTCGTGCAAAGGTTGCATACCATGGGCCCGAACGTCAATACAAGAGTGCCTCGGCCAGCGAACGCGGCGAATGTATCGTCACGCCGCCAAACGACTTGCCGTAAGCCGCGCCGAAATGCGTGCGGTCGCCGGTGACGAGCGCCGCGCATTTCAACCGCATGGCCGCGTAGAGTACAGGCTGGTCTTTCTCGGGCAGCCAATTTGCCTCTTTCAAAGTCATGCTCGGCGCGCGCGCTTTGCTGACGTTCACCTCCACAAGCAGCACATCGAGTGCTGTCAGCGCTTCGGGCCCCTTGGCTGCAAGGTTGCGGCGCGCCTCGGTCACGACGTATTCATCGGCCACGCATTCGTGACCTGCGTCCAGAAGCCGGCGCACCAGCATACGCACCGCTCCATCGGACTTTGCCGCGGAAAACAGTACGTCCGCATCAAGGAAAATCCGCATAAGCGAGGCGCCGTCTAGCGTCTTGCTTTGGCCGCTTTCTTCCTGCTTCGCCGTTTGCCCGCGATGAGAGTGGCGAGATCAGCCTCGGCTTTGTCGAACTCGCGTTCGCGCGAGGGCGTGTAAAGCTCGATGGGCAGCGTAACCGCAGGGCGTAGCAGCAGGCCCTCGGGTACCGTCTCGGCAATCAGTTGATCTTCGGCCCTCAGCCCGAGCGCCTGGCGCAACTTGGCCGGCAGCGTGACCACGCCGCGGCTCGTAATGGTGACCGTGGTTTTCATGCTCACAGTTTAGCAGAATTGCAGTAAAACCGCATTCCCGTCTCCTGGCAGGCTGATGCATAACCCGATGGGGCCGCGGCGATGCTTGGCGGGGTGAGATGCGCGACGCTGCGCCGTTGCCTTGGCGCGGCCGCTGCGGCGGGCCCCGCCAAGCACCGCCCCGAAGGGTTTGCACGATAAGTGCCCAGCTGCGGCGTTGCGCGCCTCGTCGAACAGAGCGAGCGTTCGACCTTCGTCGCGCGCCTTGCATCTGAGCACTTATCGTGCAAACGCGGCTCCCAGCGGATTCTGCATCAGCCTGCCAGTCCAAGAAAAACATTAGGTTATAAAAAAAAGCCTTATGCAATGCCTACTTCAGGCCTTCCTTTTACAGAAAATTAGGCTATACTTTTCTTACCGTCCGAACGGAGGGCCTGCCCATGCAGACTAATACCGATAGTCTCAAACAACGCATCAACGATCTGCATCTCGAACACCGCGATCTCGACGACGTTATCGCCCGACTGGCCGAGAAACCTGGCCAGGACCAATTACAGTTGCAGCGCCTCAAAAAGAAAAAACTTCTGATCAAAGACCAAATCTCGCACTTGGAACGACAGTTGACGCCGGATATCCGGGCGTAGCAGTCCCGCAGCCTTCTTAGGGCACCTGATCCAACAGGCGCTGCGCGTTTTTGTACCAGATCAGTTCTTTGTCGGCTTGCGCAATATCGAGATTTGCGCTGAACAACTCAACATCCCTGTATTTCATGCGCCCGCCCGGATCGTCGTGCGGGTAGTCGGTGGCGAACAGGAATTGACTCGCGCCGAACAACCGAACTGCTTCCGCAAGTTCAGGCTCCTCGGTCTCGATGGTGAAGTGGAGATTCGTCCTGAAGTAATGATTCGGCGGCAGCCTGTTCTTCGCCCTGTAATCGTCTTCCGACACGATGCGCTTGCCACCCGTAAGTTTGCGGTAATTAAAGCGCGGCGCAGCATCCTCGGATTCGTAATCGACCACGGCGTTGCCGAACACTGAATCGAGATGCTCGACTAACGGTTTGATGAACGCGACGCCGGACTCGGTGAACACGACATTGAGCTCGGGGAAATCGTCGAGGAGGCCGCTTGTAATCAGCGATACGAGGCTCATCTGTCCTTCCTGCGGCGCGAGCGCATCGAGCCCGTTGAACTGATAGTTCAACAGATTGGTGATGCGATGGCCGTGCTGGATGTTATGCAGAAACAGCGGCATGCCGAGCTCCGCGGCGCGCGCAAAGAACGGCCACAGCTCGCGATGACTGCCGTAAGGGTCGGAAAAGCAGTGCTCTTGCACCGGAAAAACCTTGTCGAGAATGACCGCGCGAAAACCGTTCTGCCGCGCCCATTCCATTTCGCGTATCGCGCCTGCGACGTCCTGCAGCGCCACCAATGCGCCGCCGATTAACTGCCGCGGATGCTCGCGCAGGTACTCCAGTATCGACAGGTTCCACGAATGCGCCATTGCCGCGGCGAGCCGCGGTTCGACCAGATATGAGAAAACCGTCGCGGTCAACTGTGGGAACAGGAATTGCCGGTCGATGCCGAGCTTTGCATACTCGCGCAGCCGCTCGTCCATGTCATACATGCCGCGATAGCGCGCGCCGGTCCCCGGAGGTGCGAGCGGTGTTGCGCCGGGCACCGGCGGCGGAGCACCGGGAAAGTCGACCGCAGTCAGGAATCGGTCGGCGTCGAAAACAAAGCGCGGCCGCAGCGCGTCCCACTCGCTGCCCATATGATCATAAGCACCAGGCGGCAGATAATGAGTATCGCAATCGATGATCATCCCGCGCTTCTCACTGCCGGCGGGAGGCCGCCGCGATCAACAGGGCGAACGCACCGAGCAGCACTAACCACACCAGCGACCACTCGGCGATCGTGAGCGTCAGAAATGTCCATCCTGCTTCCGCGCATTCCCCCGAACCACGGAAAATTTTCTCGAGCGCCTGCGTGAGCGGAAACCTGTTGAGCATGTACTCGAGTCCTGGTCCGCATTCCGGCACGCGGTCCTTCGGCAAATGCTGCAGCCAGACGTGACGCGTCGCGATCGCTGCGCCGATTGCGGCGATAATGACGAGCAGCGCGCTGTAAAAATAGGCGCCCTTGCGGCGCGGGCCGTGGATTGCGCCGGCGAGAAATACCACCATCATCGCGATGAACGCAATGCGCTGCAGGATGCACAGCGGGCATGGGTTCTGGTATTCGTAATACTGCAGATACAGCGCGAAAGCGAGCAGCAGCCCGCAGATGAGAAATCCCGCAATATATCCGAGGCGAGGAGTCAACTTCGATAGCATGTGGAAAGGCGCGTTGCGCCGGGGTATAAACTCGACTTTCGGGATTCTAGCAAATCCAGCGTCCCACGCCGCGTTCCGATGCGGCACTGAGGTACGAATGCGATTCATACGAACGTTGGTTCGGTTCAACGCGATTGGAATGCTCGCCGCCGGTGCGGCTATGGCGCAGGGCTATCCCGAGAAATCCATCACCATGATCGCGCCGTTTCCCGCCGGCGGATCGGTCGATCTGATCGCACGCGCTGTCGCGCAGCAAATGGGCGATATTTGGGGGCAGTCGGTTATCGTCGTCAACCGGCCAGGCGCCGGCGGCAACATCGGCGCAGAGATAGTAGCCCGCGCTCCTCCCGACGGTTACACGCTGCTCATGGGGACGACCGCGCTCGCGAGCAGCCCGGCGCTGTATTCCAAACTGGCTTATGACTTGACGCGCGATCTCGCGCCGGTCAGCCTGGTCGTTACGATGACCAATGTTTTGATCGTGCACCCGTCGCTGCCCGCGCGCTCGGTGCAGGAGTTACTGGCGCTCGCGAAAGCGCGACCCGGCATGCTCAATTCGGCCTCGGCCGGCGTCGGCAGCTCGAACCATCTCGCGCTGGTACTGTTCAATATGATGACCGGCGCGAATATCACGCACGTTCCTTACAAAGGTGCCGCGCCTGCGGTTGCTGATGTGATGGGTGGACATGTAACGATGACGTTTGTGCCGATCGCGGCGGCGGTGCCTCCTGTCAAAGCCGCCAGGCTGCGTGCATTGGGCGTCACCGGCGCCACCCGCTCGACAGCGCTGCCTGAAGTCCCCACCATCAGCGAAGCGGGGGTGGCCGGTTATGAGGCCACGTCGTGGAACGCACTGCTCGCGCCAGGATCTACCGCGCGCGAGCTCGTGCTGAAGATCCACAGCGCGCTCGCCGCGAGTCTGCGCGCGCCGAGGGTCAGAGAAATTCTCGTCAGCTCTGGTGCCGAAGCGGTCGGCAGTTCACCCGACGAATTCGCCCGCTTTCTGCGCGAGGAAATGGTGAAATGGGCCAAGGTGGTGAAGACCGCAGGTATCGTTCCCGAATAGACAATCGCTCATGCTTAGAATCACGAACACCATTGCGATCGACGAAAAAGAGCTCGAGGAGCAGTTTGTGCGCGCGTCGGGACCTGGCGGTCAGAACGTCAACAAAGTATCGACCGCGGTACGCCTGCGCTTTAACGCGCTGGCGTCACCTTCACTTCCGGCCGATGTGAAGGTGCGCCTCGTTAGCCGCGGCGGCAATAAACTAACCGCCGGCGGCGATATCGTGATCCTTGCGCAGCGCTATCGCACGCAAGCACAAAACCGGGCCGATGCACGCGAGCGGCTGGCCGAACTGATACGGGCCATGGCGCGTAGGCCGAGACCGCGCCGGAAAACGCAGCCAAGTGCCGCTGCCAAGCGCAAGCGCGTGGAAAGCAAGCGCAGGCAGGGCGAAATCAAACGCGCTCGCCGCGAGACTCCCGATTTCGACTGACGACTCGGCGTACACCGATAAGCGCTCACGGCTGGGGCTGGCCGCGCGTGTATTGCAGGTCCTGTGGAATAGACCACCTTCCGGCGATGTTATAGCATTCGACACTGCAGCAGATGTGGGATGACGTTCGTATTAAAACCTACGAGGAGAGACCAATGAACAAAAAGCTTTTTTCGATCGGACTTGTCATGGTGCTTGGCGCTGCGTACTCGCTCACCTCGTTTTCGCAGGTGAAACCCGAGACCCTGGTCAAACAGCGTCAGGCGGCGATGACCTTGCAAGGCAAGTACTTTTACCTTCAGTTGCGCCCAATGGCCCAAGGCAAGAG
>DASYSI010000286.1:0-6498 GCA_036003485.1 Burkholderiales bacterium
CTCGGTGCAATCCCCGCGGTCCCGCCATGCGACGATACGTTCTATCGCGGCACGTTCCGCTGCGCCGCCGTATGGAAACAGCTCGAAGGCGCCGGCATTCCTGGAATTCAGGGCGTGTGGGCGCACGAAGCGGGCGGCAGCCGCCAGTGGCTTACGATTTCGATCAAGCAAATGTACGCAGGGCATTCGAAGCAGGCAGGCCTGATCGCCGGGCAATGCCACGCCGGGGCGTACGCGAACAAATACGTGATCGTGGTCGACGACGATATCGATCCGGCCAACATGAACGATGTCATCTGGGCGATGTGCACGCGCGTGGATCCGCGCGAAGACGTCGATATCCTGAGCGGATGCTGGAGCACCACGCTCGATCCGACGAGCTATCCCGAAGAGGAACGCCGCCTGAACGCGCGCATGGTGATCGACGCGTGCCGGCCGTGGACGCGCCGCGCCACCTTTCCGAAAATCGCGCGCTCGACCCCCGGGCTCGACGCCAGGATCCGCGCCAAATGGGCAAAAGTTCTGCGCGGATATTAAGTCAATGATCCACAGGTGTGAATTGAAATGAACGTCGCAATCAATCGAGTCATTGCGATACTGCTGCTCGCGATCGGCAGCGCTGGATTTGCGTGGGGACAAGCGCGCCCGGACGTTCCGATCGCACTTTACGACGGCCCCGATCGCGAGCAGCGGCTGCTGGCTGGCGCGCGCCAGGAAGGGTTTCTCATGTTCTACACTTCGCTCAATGAGCAGAACATGACGCTGCTGGTTTCGTCGTTCGAAAAAAAATATGGAATCAAAGTACGGACCTGGCGTTCCGGCGCCGACCAGGTATTGCAACGCATGGTCATCGAAGCGGGTGCCGGCCGTTTCAATGTCGACACTGTCCACCCCGGCTCCGGAGAATTGGAGGCGCTGCATCGCGAAAAGCTGCTGCAACCGGTGAACTCGCCGCACCACAAGAATCTCTTCGCCGCGGCGATGCCTGCGCATCGTGAATGGGCCCCGACCTTTTTGTCGGTCTGGGTACAGGGCTACAACACGAATGCAATCAAAAAAGAAGATTTGCCCAAATCGTATCAGGATTTACTCAACCCCAAATGGAAAGGCAAGCTCGGCATCGAAGCCGGCAATGACGACTGGTTCGGCAAGATTGTCACCGAGATGGGAGAGCAAAAAGGCCTCACGTTCTTCCGCGATCTGGTGGCAGCGAACGGCATTTCGGTGCGCAAGGGCCACTCGCTGCTCAATAATCTGGTCGTTTCGGGCGAAGTGCCATTCGCAGTGACGATCTACAACTACATGCCCGAATATTCCAGGAAACAAGGTGCTCCGGTCGACTGGATCGCACTCGAACCGGTCGTGGCGCGCGCCAACGGCGTTGGAGTTGCGCGCAAGGCGCCGCATCCGTACGCCGCGCTGCTGTTCTACGATTTCCTGATCAGCGATGAAGGGCAAAAACTGTTCGCGGACAGGGAATACGTTCCAGCGACCCGTAACATTCAGTTGCCGTCCAAGCTCAAGAACGCGAGCCTCAAAATCATCGATCCCGCAACCGCACTCGACCAAAGCGACAAATGGAACAAAGCTTTCCAGGAGATCGTGGTCAGACGCGCGGGCCCGTGAGACGGCAGGCATGCACTAAAGTCTACTAACTGCGAGGAGAACGAAATGGTGACGGGTCTGGATATCCAAAAACGCGAAGTGGTCCTCGGCGGAAAATCTTTCGGCAATGCCGGCGCTTATGAAAAGATCGCCGGGACGATCCGCTTCACCGCCGATCCCGCTCATCCACTGCATCGGCAGATCACCGACATCGAGGTTGCGCAAAAAAACGCCGAGGGGCGAGTCGAGTTCTCGGCCGACTTTTATCTGCTGAAGCCCGTCGATGCCCGCAAAGGCAACGGACGGCTGCTGCTCGATGTCGCCAACCGCGGCCGCAAGGTCGCGCTCGGCATGTTCAACAGCACCCCGCGCGTCCCCGATCCGAGCACATCCGCCGATTTCGGCAACGGCTTCCTGATGCGTCATGGCTACACGGTCGCGTGGGTCGGCTGGCAATCCGACGTGCCGCGTAAGGACGGCCTTATCGCGCTCGATGTTCCGCGCGCGAAAGGCGTCACCGGATTCATTCGCTGCGAGCTTCGTCCGAACGCGCGCGTGGACACACTGCCGTTGGCTGATCGCTATCACATCCCGAATCAGACGGTCGATGTCGCGGACGCGCAGGCTCGCGTCACGGTGCGCGAGCACACAGGCGCCGCCGCTGCCGACCTGCCGCGGTCGGCGTGGCGCTTTCCCGATCCGGGTCACATCGAGTTAAAGGGTGGCTTCACTCCGGGCGCGATCTACGATGTCGTCTACCGCTCCGCCGATCCGCAGCTCGTGGGTTTGGGATTCCTCGCCGTGCGCGACACCGCGGCGTGGCTGCGCTGGGCGCCTGCCGCAAGCGGCAACCCGTGCGCAGGCGAGATCGAGCGCGCGTACCTCTTCGGCGTCTCGCAGAGCGGACGTTTCCTGCGTCAGATGCTGTATCTCGGTCTCGACGAGGACGAGCAGGGACGCATGGTGTTCGACGCGGTGATTCCGCACGTCGCCGGCGGCCGGCGCGGAGAATTCAACCTGCGCTTGGGCCAGCCTTCGTTGAACGCGCAGGAAGCGGTCGGAAGCCTTCCGCCGTTCAACGATGAAGCGGTGTTCAAGCGGATCCGGGAGCGCGGACGCGTACCGCGCATCTTCGCGATCAACACGTCGGCCGAGTACTGGCGCGGCGACGGATCGCAGATTCACACCGACGTCGAAGGAAACCGCGATGCAGAGCCGGCGGATTTCGTGCGCACCTATCTCTTCGCGGGCACGCAGCACACGCCGGGCGCGCTGCCGCCGCTGGACGCGGATCCCAATACCGGCAGCCGCGGCTTTCATCGCTTCAACGTTTCGGATTACGCACCGCTGCTGCGAAGCGCGCTCGTCAATCTGGACCGCTGGGTGAGCGAAGGCGTCGAGCCGCCGCCGAGTGCCTTTCCGCGCATCGCCGACAAGACGGCGGTGGAGGCCGAGTCTCTCGCGAGCTTTTTTCGCACACTACCCGGTGCGCGCTTTCCTGATCGGGTCACACGACCGTCGCGGCTTGACTTTGGACCCGACATCGATCGCGGCATCGCTCAATATCCACCCAAGGCCGGCGCGCCGTATCGCACGTACGTGTCGGCAGTCGATGCCGACGGCAATGAAGTCGCAGGCATCCGCGGGCCCGAGCTCGCGGCGCCGCTCGCGACTTTGACTGGATGGAACCCACGCCATCCCGAGCAGGGCGCGCAGGGCGACCTGATGTCGATGATGGGCTCGACGCTGCCGTTCGCGCTCACGCGCGCGGAGCGCGAGCGCAGCGGCGATCCGCGCCAGTCCATTGCCGAGCGATATGCTTCGCGCACGGCATATCTCGAGCGCGTGCGCGAATCGACGCGCGAGCTCATTGCCGCCCGTCACGTGCTGGCCGAAGACCTCGAAGCGATCATCGAGCGCGCGGGTCAGCGCTGGGACTGGATCCACGCGTCGTAGTCTGGCGTGGGCGTTGCAGCCGCCGGGGTTCGCGGGCAAGTTCTCCGCAACTCAACTTTACTAGAAGTCATCTCAAAAATCCCCTCTCCACCTTTTCGGGGGAAAGGGTTAGGGTGAGGGGGCAACGATGTACGCCGCCGAACTGGCCGCCCCTCACCCCGGCCCTCTCCCCGTTAACACGGGGCGAGGGAATGTCTTTGAGACCGCTTCTAGTCACGCGCTATTGACGAGCCGCTCTGCGGATGCAGCGTCGGCCCGTCATAGCCTGCGATATTCTCGATATGATGCGCTATGTGGTGACCGATTGGCCGTTCACGTTCCTCTACGAGGTGCGCGAGTATCCCCGCGGTGCGCGCCAGCAGCGGTACGGTTTTCAGGGAGTGCAGTGGAAACTCCAGATCGAGCATCACGGCGGGGATCGCGCCGGACACATTCAGCGTCAGATGTTTGCGTGCAGCCCGGTCAGTGGCACGACTGATCGCCTTGACGAGGGCGACGTGTGCGCCCGCAACCTTGCGTTCCTCGGCGAGCTCGAGCAGGCGCTCAGCCCGTGGATCTTGCGGGACCAGCGTTTGATGTCCGAAACCCGGCAGCCTTTGCTTGCGTTCGCGAGCGTGCTGCACGATGCGCTCTGCGATCGTATCAGTATCGCCTTCACCGGCGCGAATACGCCGCACTCCGTCTGCCAGCATCTGGCCGGCAAACTCTGATGTGCCGACAGCGACCGAGCCGCAGCCAAGTATGCCAGCAGCCAGAGCACCTTGCATCGCCTCGGGTGCCGCAGCGAGAGTGATACGCGCAGCCTGCACCGAAGGCATCAATCCCAGCTCGGCGATGGCCACGAGCAGAGCATCCAGGAAGAAATGCTGCTCGGCAGTCGGCTCTTTACCTGTCAGCAGGAAAAAGAAGTATGCGGTAAAGGAACGTTCACCAATGAGATCAGTTCTGAGATTTCTGCCGCGAACGTTGATGGTGGTCGAATCAGCATGACAGATAGCAGTGGTGATCGAATTGGGTTCAGTTTTCATAAATGCACTACGCCCTTAAATGAAAAGGTTCGGTTCGGATGCCAACGCGCTCACGCCTGCGCTCGACGTGCAGGCGAATCAGCGGAACTGAATTGTTTGACCTGGTCGGGTGTCCAGCCGAGCCAGTCAGAGAGCACGTCTGCGAGATGCTCACCCAATGCGGGCGGCGCGCTTACCCTGGCCGATTCACCGTTGATAAGCCAAGGAGGACCCACGACCCGAATGCGGCCGGAGATCCGGTGATCGACCTCCTGTACGAGTTTGCGATGGACCACCTGTTGATCGGCAGCGGCCTGAACGTAGTTATTGACGACTGAACACGGTACGCGTTCGGTCCGCAGGCGGCTCGTGATATCGTCTGCATCCAGTTCGGCAAACCGCATGTGCACTAAGCGGTTCAGTTCGTCACGGTTTTCGCACCGCAGCCGGTTATTGATATAGCGGGGATCGTCGACCCACTCCGGACGTCCAAACGCGCGGCAGATTGGCGCCCACACGCGATCGTGGTGAATCATGAGGAAAACGTGCTGGCCGTCGCGCGTACGGTATACGTCCGAAGGCGCTCGCATCGGATTCTGATTGCCGATTCGTTCCGGAGCGATACCTGCGTTGAGCGATCCACCCATACGTGGACCGAGTGTTGCGATCATCGCAGCCTGCATGCTGACATCGATATAGCATCCTTCACCAGTTTGCTTGACCGCGTGGAGCGCGCCAACGATCGCGTACGCACCGAACATGCCCGCGATAACATCGGCAAGGGGAGCGCCAACCGCGCACGGACCCGAGTCAGGCGAGCCGGTCACGCTCATGATCCCTGATACAGCCTGAATGATAGGATCCATGGCCGTCCGATCGCTTTCCGGGCCGGTCTGCCCGAATCCTGAAATAGAGCAGTACAGCAATCGCGGATTGAGCGCGTGCAGAATTTCCCAGCTCATACCAAGGCGGGCTGAAGTTCCAGGCGCGAAGTTTTCCACGACAATGTCCGCGCGCTTGGCAAGCGCATGCGCAACCTTTCGGTGTTCGACATCTTTTAGATCGAGCATGATGCTTTTCTTGCTGTTATTGGTGGCGTTGAAGTAGTCCTCATGCTGCTCGCGTCCGGGATAGCGCCCCACGTACCTGAGATCGTCACCATGTCCCGGCACTTCGACTTTCACGACTTCGGCCCCCAGGTTGGCAAGCATCATCGTGCAATAGGGACCCGCGACCACCTGAGTGAGGTCGAGGACCCGGGTACCGGCAAGAGGCCTGGTTGGATCAGCCATGGCGTGTTTTGTTGACATGTGCAATTCCCGGAATTGTTTCAAGCCCGGCGCGCCGGGCGCATTTGTTTTCTGTTTCACGATTAACGATGCAGCGCTTACCGTGAGTCCTCGACTTCGTATTTGATACAACTCGCTGATCCGACGACTACCACCGCCATATCCGGCGTCTCGCACCAGACGTCGAGCTCGATCAGTGAGCCTTCACGACGAACCTCGCGTGCACGAACGCGCGCACAAGCCCGCACCGACATGCCCGCGAAGACCGGGCGTGGATACTTTACGTGCAGTTTGCCGTGCTCAAACCATGCATTGCCGAAAAGCTCCGTCATCAAACGGATGATGTCGCCCTCGCACTGAACGCCGGACGCAATCGGCGCCGGAAGACCCGCCTCGGCGGCCTTGTCCGGATCGGTGTGCAGGTTTTTGGCGGGCCAGCCTGTACTTGCTAACGCGCCCCCGGAAAAAGCAAGCAAGCGCGCGATCGACAGCTCGCGCATGCAGCCGGTATAAGTCTCGCCATCAAGCATTTGAGCGGGCATCGCTCTTATCTCCGCTATTTAGCTTCGCGCCCGGGAAAAGTCAGGTGCAGCGTACGCTGGAGCACGGGACTTCCGTTTGCATCTTCCATCTCGGCTGCC
>DASYSI010000287.1:0-4076 GCA_036003485.1 Burkholderiales bacterium
TGCAACCCTTTAGGGCTGGCACGAGTTTTGGCCCAGCACTTTGTCGCAAGCCACTTGCTTAGAATGACTAAGCCGCGTGTCTTGCTTCGCGCTCTGAGCCAAAATCGTGCCAGCGCATCGCGCGTTTCATCATGTTAGGGGCTCTATACGCGCTCCAGAATGTGCAGACCGCGCACGCGGTCAAGCAGATAAATCAGTCCGCGCTCGTCGACCGTCACATCGTTGCTTTGTACGCGGTCCGATCCCGCGGGCACGTCGGGCAGATAATAAGCCACCTCTTTTAACGCGTGCGGCCTGGAAATATCGATGATGCGAAGGCCGTACGCGAACCACGCGACCGGAATTTCCGTTCCCGTGACTTTTTCGCACGGCTGATGGCATCCCGTCATGCGCGGTTGCGGCTCGGACGGCATATCTTCGACCTGAAACGTCGAGATCGGCTGCGGATGCTTTTCATCGGTGACGTCGACCATCCATAGGAATGCGGCCGGGTACGGCGGCGCGTCAGGCTGGCGGAACACGTCCTCGTCGGATACCAGCATGAAATCGCGGTTCGCAATCTTGAACGGGATACGCAGCGCAGTGTGCGTCGGCCACGGAAAAGGCGGGCTCCAGTCGAGTCCCGAGACGAACTTCGGCTCACTCATGTCCTCGATATCGAGGATCACCAGTCCGCCCTGCCAGTAACTCGTGTACAAGCGGTTGCCAAAGCGCAGCGGGTGATGGCATTTGTGCGCGTCGCCTTTCCACGTCGGCGCTTCGCCGCCGGCGGTCCACTGACCCGGCATCCACCAGCGTCCCACTTCTTCGGGTTTGGCAGGATTTTTGAGGTCGAGGATCATTACGATGTTTCCGATATAGCCGTCCATCGTCGGCGAAATATATGCGTAGCGGCCGTCGAAATCGAAACGGTGCACGCCGCGCGCATACGTCGCTCCCGGCCCGTCGGTGGTGTCCCAATGTGTAATCAGCCTGGGTTTGGCGGGATTCGCAATGTCGTAAATGCTGAGGCCGCCGAAATAACCATCCGGTGGAACTTCGCCGTGCAGCGCGTGCGGGCCAAGGATCTCGCGGTTGGTAACCATGATGTCACCGTGCACCCGCACCTTGTGCGAATGCGTGCCGGACGGCATCGTAATTTCGGCGAGCAGCTTAGGATGCTTCGGATCCTTGACGTCGATGATCTGCGTGCCGTGCGGATTGCGCATGTTGCCGACGTAGGCGATGTCGCGCTCGACCACCACTTGCCCGCCGCCGGCGCAATCGTGCCACGCAACCGGTTGCAGGCCGTCCGCGTGTGCGTGGTTGCGCACGTCCACGTATCCAACTTCCTTGATGCCTTTTGCTTTTGCCATGCCTTCTCCTCGGGAATCGTTCGCGCTCACTCGGCGCGGATATTGGCCTGCCGGATCACGCGCGCCCATTTGTCGCGCTCGCTCCTGATGAATGCCGCGAATGCCTCGGGCGTGCTCGCGACCGGATCCGCGCCCAGCGCGAGCAATCGCTCCTGCATCTCGGGCAGTTTCAGGATGCGCACGATCTCGCGATTCAAGCGCACGATGATCTCAGCCGGAGTCCGCGCCGGCGCGAGCCAGCCGAACCAGCCGACGACCTCGAAACCCGGAAACCCGGACTCCGCGATGGTCGGCAGCTCCGGCGCCAGTGCCGAGCGTCTGGCGCTGGTGATCGCCAGCGCGCGTATCCTGCCCGCCTTTACCTGCGGGATCGCTGCGAGCGCGATGCTGAACAGCGCCTGTACCTGGCCGCCGATGAGGTCGCTCAACGCAGGCCCGCCGCCTTTGTACGGCACGTGGTTGACCTCGATGCCCGACATCTGCGTGAATTGCTCGAGCGCGAGGTGGCCGGACGTGCCGTTGCCCGCGGACGCGAACGCGACCTCGCGCGGCCGCGTTTTGGCGAGCGCGATCAGGTCTTTGACCGCAGCGGCGGCAACCGCGGGATGGACGACGAGAATATTCGGCACCGAAATACCTTGTGTAATCGGAGCGAAGTCTGTGACGGGATCGTATTTTACATCGCGATAGAGGCTCGGATTGATTGCCACACCCGCGGCCACTGCGGTAAGGGTGTAGCCATCCGGAACCGCACGCGCCACCGTCTCATACGCGATATTTCCATTGGCGCCGGGCCTATTGTCGATCACGATGGTCTGACCCAGGGCTTGAGTCAGGCGCGCGCTGATGAGTCGCGACAGCGTGTCGGCGGGACCGCCCGGAGGAACCGCAACGATCAGGCGGATGGGTTTTACCGGATAGGCCGCGGATGCCGACCCGCACGCGTCTGAGAACAACGCGAACACCAGTGCTGCCATCCATGTCCTGATGATGCCCCTCCTCTTTTTATAGTCGCCGCCAGCGAATTACAACGGCCGAGTTGCACAGCCGATTTTCTATTATCGCATCTCGTTTGTTGCTGCGCGATGATATGATGGTTCGCGCAATCCGGAGTGATCTCATGTCGACTAAGCAACCCTCTAAAGTGGTGAGTTTGAGCGAGCTCGTTGCGCGGATTCCCGATGGCGCATCGATCGCGGCCGGCGGAAGCTTCTTGCACCGCGGGCCGTTCGCGCTCGCGCGCGAGCTCGTAAGACAGAACAAGCGCAATCTGGAATTTATCAAGCCTTCGCCCGGCTATGATGTCGATCTGCTGTGCCGCGCCGGCGCGGTAAAGAAGATCCGCGCCGGAATCGTCGCGATGGAAGGCAGCTTCGGACTCGCGCGCTGGTTCAGAAAAGCAATCGAGCGCAAGGACGCTGATCTCGAAGAACACGCTTGAATGACGCTGGTCGCGGGGCTGCGTGCAGCCTCTTATGGCATACCGTTTCAGCCTGTCGCCGGCGTCTTCGGCAGCGATCTCGCCCGGATCAACGGCTGGAAAACCATCGCCGATCCGTATAGCGGCAAGGAAGTCTATGTGATCGCGGCAATCCGGCCCGATGTCGCCGTGATTCACGTCAACGAGGCCGACGCGCTTGGCAATGCGCGCGTTTACGGCACGCCGTTCTGGGATCATCCCATTACGCGCGCGGCGAAACGCGTGCTGATCACCGCCGAGCGGCTGGTGTCGACCGATGTTCTGCGACTGCAGCCCGAACTTACACTTGTGCCGGGGTTCATGGTCGAAGCGGTTGCAATCGTGCCTAACGGCGCGTGGCCGGGCTCGATGCATCCATTATATGAAATCGACTATCCCGCGGTCGAGCGCTACATGCAAGACGAGCCCGGCGTGCTCGAAGCGCACCTCGCTCAAGCGCCTGAAGCGTCAGGGACAGTGAATGCGTAAAAAACCAGAGCGACTGTTCCGTCACTCGTGCCTGCGATGACCTGGTCGCCGTTCTCGTATATCGTCATCAATCTCGCGCGTCAGATCCGGCCCGGCGAAATCACGTTCAGCGGAGTAAATTCGACGCTGCCGATGCTCGCCTGCCTGGTTGCCAAACACGCGTACGATTTTCACTTCACCTACATCAATGTCGCGGGCGGCGTCGAGCCGCAGCCGAAAACAATTCCGCATTCGAGCAGCGACCCCGCGCTCGTCGCGGGCTCAGCGTCGATTTTCGCGAACGAAGACTTCTACGACCTGTGCGCGCGCGGCGCACTGGATCTAGCGTTCCTCGGCTGTGCGCAAATCGATGGAAACGGGCGCACCAATGTTTCGGCGATCGGCTCGTGGCACGAGCCCAAAGTGCGCCTGCCCGGCGGCGGTGGAGCGGCCGTGATGCTTCCGACCGCAAAGCGCGTCGCCACATGGCGCACCGAGCACAGCGTGCGCACGCTCGTCGAAAAGCTCGATTTCGTAACCGCAGCCGGTAATCTGGCGGCGCTGGTGACTCCCATCGCCGTGTTCCAGCGCCGCAATGGCCGCCTCGCGCTCGAGTCATGGCATCCGGATTCGAGTCCCGAGGAAGTCGCGCAACGCACCGGTTTCAGCTTTGATGCGACCGGCGCAGTACGCACGGCATCGATCACGGCACGCGAGCTCGCTGCGTTGCGCCTGCTCGATCCGGATCGCGCGTTCGAAGCGGAAATACGCGGCTAACGGGTGTTGATTCGCAC
>DASYSI010000288.1:0-17702 GCA_036003485.1 Burkholderiales bacterium
CAGTTTCTGATTGTAAGTGGCGCTGCCGAGACGGTCGGTATGGCCGATGACGCGGATATCGTCGAGCCGGGCGTTGCCGATCGAGCGCAGCATTTCATCGAGCTTGGCCTTGCCTTCGGGCTTCGGCGTCGATTTGTTGAAGTCGAACAACACGTCTGCGGGCAGGCTGATCGTCTGCGGCGGCGGTGGCGGCGTTTCTTTTTTCGGCGGCGCAGCCTTGGGAGCGGGGGCCGGCGGCGGCGACGGCGGTGGCGCCGCGGCGACCGCGGGGCACAAATCGGGAGTGCATTGTTTGCACGCCTCGGCCGCTGCGGCACGCGCAGGTGTCCAGTCGCTCGTGCGCACGCAGACACCGGTGGTCGCGCTTGTCACGACATTGTAGATTGGGTCGACCAAATAGCCCTGGTTCCTGCTTTGCGCCATCGACAAGGCGGGAATCACCATTGCGACTGCAATCAAAGCGCACTGCTGAATGGAGATTCTGCGGAATATCATAATTCTTTCCCCTTATTGCTGTCGCGATCCGCACCACGCGCGGCATACGGCACAAAGTATGCTGGCAACACCTGGGGACTTACATAGGCGAAGACTGCGTGCCGGTGTAAGCCCATTCCTACGTCATAATCCGCCGGCAGCGTGCGCAATATTTTGAACATTCGGCGCCAGAACGCAGTCGCGCGGTTTGCCGTTGTTTTGTGCGCACGCACTCGCATTTCAATTGTTCGCGCGCGAAGCGCGCTTTGGGGTTGCCTTATACTTATGATTTTTCCAGCGGCATGAAGCGGCGGTTCGATCCCGCGATTCAAATCGACTGAGAACCCGATGAACAAACGGCCGCCTTCAATGACACGTGTTTTATGCGCGGTGGTAGTGACGTGTTTGACGCCGACTGCGGCGCACGCTCAGTCCGCGCCATGGCGGCCTGATCAGACCGTTGAGATTTCCGCTGCCACCGCTCCCGGCGGCGGCGCTGACCGCACCGCACGCTTCATTCAGAGGCTCGCACAGGAGAAAAAACTCATTGCGTTCCCGTTTGTAGTCGTCAACAAGCCTGGCGGTGGCGGCGGCATCGGGCTCAGGTATCTCAATCAGCACGCGGGCAACGGGCATTATCTTCAGATCTATTCGCCGAATGTGCTTGCCGGTTATATTGTCGGGCAGGTGCCGATGAATTACACCGAAGTCACTCCGATTGCGATCCTGTACTCGGAGCATATGCTGGTCGCGGTGCGAGTCGATTCGCCGGTAAAAAACGGACGCGATTTGATCGAGCGCCTGCGCCAGGATCCGAAATCGCTCAGCATGACCGTTGGCATCGGCTTGGGCAACATGAATCATATCGGCGCGGCGCTGCCGCTGCACGCGGGGGGCGTCGACGTCAAGGCCGTCAAGGCGGTCGTATTCAATACCATCGCCGAATCCGTGACCGCGGTGGTCGGCGGCCACATCGACATCGTTGCGGCGACGCCCTCGACAGTACTATCGCAGGTTCAGGCGGGCCGGTTGCGCGTGCTCGGAATCACTGCACCGCAGCGCGTGCGCGGGCTCTTCGCACAGGTGCCAACGTGGAGAGAACAAGGCATCGACAGCATCGCGTCGTTCTGGCACGGTGTAATCGGCCCCGCAGGCATGACGCCGGCGCAGGTCGCGTACTGGGAGGACCTGCTCGCCACCCTTGCGGCAAGCGACGAATGGAAGGCGCAGATGGAACAGAACTATCTGACACCTCAGTTCATGAAATCCGCGCAAAGCGCAAGCTTCCTGCGCGCACAGTACCAGGAGCTTAGATCCATACTCGTCGAGCTGGGAATGGCGAAGTGAGCGCGGCGCTTCACGCATGTTGCGATTGACTGAAGTCAAGCTTGCTTTGGGTCATTCCGAATGCGAGATCAGGTCCGCCGTTTTGAGGCGGCTCGGGATCGCGCAGAACGAGCTTCTCGGATATACGATCTTCAAACGCAGCTACGACGCGCGCAAGCGCTCGGCGGTTGCGTTGATTTACTGTCTCGATGTCGAAGTCAAAAACGAAGCGCAGCTGCTCGAACGTATGCGCGGCAGGCGCGATATTTCGCGCGCGCCGGATACCCGCTACCGTTACGTCGCGCGTGCCTCGAACGCGCCGGTGGCGACGCGGCCGGTCGTGATTGGCACCGGACCGTGTGGGCTGTTTGCAGGGCTGATATTAGCGCAAATGGGTTTTCATCCGTTGATCCTCGAGCGCGGCAAGTCCGTGCGCGAGCGCACCAAAGATACTTTCGGTTTGTGGCGCAAAGGCGAGCTCAACCCGGAATCGAATGTCCAGTTCGGAGAAGGCGGCGCCGGTACTTTTTCCGACGGCAAGCTCTACAGCCAGATCAAGGATCCGCATCACTATGGACGCAAAGTACTCACTGAATTCGTAGCCGCAGGCGCGCCCCCCGAAATTCTCTACGTGAGCAAGCCCCATATCGGAACGTTCAGGCTGGTGACGATGGTGGAGAACATGCGTGCGACCATTTGCGCGCTCGGCGGAGAATTCCGTTTTCAATGCAAGGTCACGGATTTCGACATCGTCAAAGGCGATGGCGCTACCAGCCAGGTGCGTGGGGTGGTGCTCGCCGGCGGCGAAACCATAGCCGCCGATCACGTCGTGCTCGCAATCGGCCATAGCGCGCGCGATACTTTTCAGATGCTCTACGACCGCGGCGTCTATGTCGAAGCCAAGCCTTTTTCAATCGGGTTGCGCATCGAGCATCCACAATCACTGATCGACCGCGCGCGCCTCGGCAGCAATGCAGGCAATGCTCTGCTCGGCGCCGCCGATTACAAGCTCGTGCACCACTGCGGCAACGGCCGCTCGGTGTACAGCTTCTGCATGTGTCCGGGTGGCACCGTGGTCGCCGCCGCGTCCGAGCCGGAACGTGTCGTCACCAACGGCATGAGCCAGTACTCGCGCAACGAGCGCAATGCCAACGCCGGCATCGTCGTGAGCATTACGCCGGCCGACTATCCCGGGCATCCGCTCGCCGGGATCGCTTTTCAGCGCCACTGGGAAGAGCGCGCCTACATCGCGGGCGGCCGCAATTACTGCGCGCCGGTGCAGCGAGTCGGCGATTTTCTGGCGCAACGGCCGTCGACCGCGCTGGGCTCCGTGCTGCCGTCGTATACACCCGGCGTGCGCGTGACGGATTTAAGCGCGTGCATTCCGGACTACGCCGCCGCGGCGATACGCGAGGCGCTGCCTGCGTTCGATCAACGCATCAGTGGTTTCGCGATGGACGACGCGGTGCTGACCGGAGTCGAGACGCGCACGTCTTCGCCGCTACGGATCAAGCGCAATGGCGACTTTCAAAGCCTGAATACCCGCGGCCTCTATCCGGCAGGCGAAGGCGCAGGCTACGCGGGAGGCATTCTTTCCGCCGCCGTCGACGGGATCGAAGTGGCGCAAGCGGTAGCCTTAAGCATGCTGCAATGGAAAAAATCCGTATCTCCAAACTGATGTCCGAGCAGGGGCTGTGCTCGCGGCGCGAGGCCGACAGCTATATTGAACGCGGTTGGGTGTTTGTCGACGGCGTAGCGGTCACCGAGCTCGGCACGCGCATTTATCCAACCCAGCGGATTACGCTGGCGAAGGCCGCGCAGTCGCGCCAGGACGCAAGCGTGACGATACTCATCAACAAGCCGATCGGCTACGTGTCGGGTCAAGCCGAGCAGGGCTACCGGCCTGCGGTTACGCTCGTCACCGCGCAGTCGCGCTTCAAGGGTGACCGCTCGCCGCTGCGTTTCAACCCTCGGCATCTCGACGGGCTCGCGCCCGCCGGACGCCTCGATATCGATTCGACGGGGCTGCTCGTTCTGACCCAGGACGGCCGCATTGCGAAGCAATTGATCGGCGAGAATTCGGGAATCGAAAAGGAATACCTGGTGCGTGTCGAGGGCAGGCTCGCGGCAAGCGGCCTCGCGCAACTGAATTTCGGACTGCGCCTTGACGGCGCAGCGCTCAAGCGCGCCGAAGTGAGCTGGCAAAACAGAGATCAACTGCGCTTCATATTGCGCGAGGGCAGAAAGCGCCAGATCCGCCGCATGTGCGAGCTCGTCGGACTCAAGGTCACCGGACTCAAGCGCGTGCGCATCGGCAACATAGTATTGGGCGAACTGCCATCCGCACAGTGGCGCTACCTGCGCAGCGACGAGCGTTTTTAAGTGTCAATGTCCAAGGCCGATCATCAAAGCCGAGTTCGTGCGCGATACCGGTCACGGCGACCGCGATGCGGAACGCGTCGTGAACGCCGCGAGGCTTACGGTGATCGCGAGTAGCGCGATCGCGCTCAACGCGAGCGACCAGTGGACTCCGATCAGGCTTCCTATCAGGCCGACGGTGACGCCGGAGAACGCGCGCAGACCCAGGCTCGCCATATTGTAAAGCCCGATGACGCGGCCGCGGATGTGGGCGGGGGCATTGATCTGCACCAGCGTCTGCGCCATGGCGTTGAACGCAAGCTGCAGAAAGCCCGCGATGAACAGCAGCCCGAACGCGAGCGGGTACGAGGCTGCCGCTGCAAAGCCGCCGATGGCGCAGCACCACAGCATGGCCAGAATGAACGCGGTCCGGGGACGCGCCTGCAGCAGCCCGCGGCTTTCCAGCACGAAACCGGCAATCAGCGCGCCCGCAGCATCAGCGGCAAGCAGCATGCTGTAGGCAATATCGGCGGCGCCATGTCCCAGATCGTGCGCGAATTCCGGCATCTGAGCCTGGTACGCGTTGCCTACGAAGAGCGACGCGCAGCCCGCGAGCAGCGTCATCGAGACGATGGTGCGATTGGCGGCGATTGCGCGCATCGTCGAAACGATGTTGGCGATGCCGTTCGCGGCGCGCGTGGGGACAGCCTTGTTGGCTCGCCGCGTGTAAGGCGCTTTCCACAGCCACAGCACGAGCGGAAGGTAGAACACCACGTTGATCAGGATTGCAGGCGACGGGCCCAGCGCGAGCATGATCGCGCCGCCCACTGCGGGCCCCATCAGCAGACCGAGCCAGCGCGCTGTGGCACTCAGCCGTACTCCGCTTTGCAGTTGCTGCAGTCCGACGATGTCGTGAATCAAGAGCTGGCTTGCAGGCCCCCACAGCACGCCGGCGCAACCGTGAATCACGAGCAGCACCATCGCGTGCCACATCTCGAGCGTATCGGTGATGAAAAAGTAACCCCATCCGAGAGACGCGATCATGAAGAACAGCATCCCGAGCTGGATGATGCGCCGCGGATCGAAGCGGTCGGCGAGGGTGCCCGAATATACCGAGAAAAAAAGAAACGGCAGCCAGTGCGAAAGCACTGCAAATCCGCCCAAGGCCTGCGAATGGAATTTCTGGTACATCACCCAGTAGCTGATGACGTGCTCAATGTTGTCAGCCATCATCGCCAGCGTCGCGATCAGAAAGTAGGCGCGAAATCGCGGGTAGCGCAGCGCGGCGAATGACTGCTGAGACCGCGCGAGGTCAATGCTGCTGTTTTCGGCCAAGTCCGACTTTCGGTATCACTTGTTGAATCTTAGATTATCGCGATGATACCGGCGTGCCGGCGCTAGCCTGCGAGTGAATGCTACATTTTTTATGCTCAAAAAAAAGCCCCGGCGATCGGCGCCGGGGCTTCAAGGGCAGTCACCCAGGGAGGTGAAGGCGACTGTCGTAGGCTTAATAGGATGTCTTACCTGCCGGTTCTTTGGCACCGGGCGATTTCGATGCATCTTTATCTGGAGCGGGCCGCATGTTGGTATCGGCCGGCGTGGAAGACGAGGAGCTCGTGCTGCCTGAATCGAGTTTATCCGCGCGCGACTCACCTTTGCGCGCCGCCGGCGCTTTTACGCCCGGTGATTTCGACGCGTCAGAGTCGGGAACTGCGCTGGAAGTAGGCGCGCCCGATGGAGTGTCCGCAGCATAAACAGTAATCGCGCTGCTAATAGCTAAGGCGAGTCCAGCAGCGAATGCAGTTGTGGATGACAGCTTGATCATGGAATTCCTCCAAGTTGAAAGAGACGTTTGGGGTTTGCGCATGTCACAAGTACGCAGGCGCACTTTCGCTGATCTTGTCCGAGATAACTGTAGTCAAATTCCTGTTAAAATGTGGGTTAATTCCGACGTCGTCTCGCAGCGACAACAGGGGGTGTTGTCGCTTCGCAACGACAACACCATTGCATCGATAGCCGACAAGCGAGATTCCACATCGACAAGGATGCCGTATGATTAAGCACGAGCTGCGGCAGGATCAGGGGCTGCTACTGATTACTCCCGAGGGAGCGCTCGAAGCGTCTGATTTCCAGGAACTGGCGCGGGAATTGGATCCCTATCTCGAGCGCAACGGCAAACTACACGGCGTATTGATTCACGCGCACGCATTTCCCGGCTGGAAGGACCTCGCCGCGCTGGTGTCGCATCTCAAGTTTTTGCGCGACCATCATAAACGAATCGAAAAAGTCGCAGTGGTCATGGATGGCGCCTTCGCGACGCTGTTGCCCGGGATAGCGAGCCATTTCGTGCACGCGGACGTCAGGCATTTTGAAAATACAAACTATCGCGGTGCACTCGAATGGCTGAGTGACGGGGCGCAACCTATCCTGCTCACTGCCGCGGAGATGGTATGGCTCAAGCGCCTTGAAAACGCGAACGATGTCGAAGCCGTGCCCGCCATGATCGCGTCCAATCTCATCCGGCTGGAACTGGCAGAACCCGGCGCGTCAGGACGCATGGTTCTTACGCGCAAAGGCGCGAATCACCTGTTTCACCATCGCGACACGACTCCGCGCTGATAAGAAACCGCTGACGGAAATCAGCGCTTCGTCAGTTATCGAACTCCGCGCCCATCATGACAAACGCCATCAGGCTGCCTTGGCGCGGATTGGTCCAGCCGTGCCAGTTGCCGAGCTGGACCACGACATCGCCCGGATTCATCACGTATTCCCCGTCATCGAGCAGCATTACGCGCTCGCCTTCGAGCACGATGCCATAATCGAGCGTCTCCGATTTGTGAATGGGCGAGGAAAACGCATTCGCGCCGCCTTTGTCCCAGGTGCCGCCGGGCCGTCGTCTGGGCTCGTGCAATGGCACTGCGGTTTTGTCGCGGGCGGGATCGTAATCGGCGGAACGCGCCTGCGATTGCACGACACGTAAATGTCCACCCGTTTCCGGCGGCTCGAATTTGAATGGCAGATTGCCATCGTCACGCGCGCCGGAGATCACGGCGGGCGATGCCGCGTAGACCCAGATATCGGTCATGCCGGCACCGGGACGTATCGGCGCCGGATTGGCGTTGGGCGCCGCGCTGTCGAACAGCACGCGCGAGCGGCCCTGCGCATCGTTGCCGGTGACGACGCGTCGAATCGGTTTGAGTCCTGCTGTCATGGGCATGCTCTCCTTCAATTTGCAAATTCGAATCCCGAACGCTCAATCGAGCGTAATTTTCTGCGCGCGGATCACCTTGCCCCAACGCTCGGTCTCGCTGCGTATCCACGCGTCGAACTGCGCGGGCGTGCTGCCGACGGTCTCGTATCCGAGTTCGGCAAAACGCGCTTTCATCTCCGGCAGTGCAAGGATCCTGACCACTTCGGTGTTGAGCCGCGCGATGATCTCGCGCGGCGTGCGCGCGGGCGCGAGCAGACCGACCCACGACTCGGCCTTAAATCCGGGATAAGTCTCGCTCATCGTCGCAACGCCGGGAACCGCGGGGCTGCGCTTCTCAGACGTAATGGCGATCGCGAGCAGCCGGCCTGTTTTGACGTGCGGGATCAGCGTCGGAACGGTGGCGAACATCGCGTCGACTTGTCCCGCAATCAGATCGTTCACCGCCCCCGCCGCGCCTTTGTACGGCACGTTGGTGACGTCGACGCGCGCTTCGAGCTTCAGGAGTTCCATCAGCAGGCGCGCCGGCGAACCGGGACCGACGGTCGCGAAGTTGATCGCACCCGGGCGGGCCTGCGCGAGTTTCACCAGGTCCTGCACCGTCTTCACCTCGAGCTTGGGGTGAACGGCGAGCAGAAGCGGCCCCCGTACGAGAAGCGAAATCGGAGCCAGGTCCGTCAGCGTGTGGTACTCGATGTTCCTGAACAGATGCGGGTTGGTGGCGTGACTGTCGAAGACAGCGAGCAATGTATAGCCATCAGGCGCGGCTCTGACCGCCATCGCCGTGCCGAGGGTGCTTCCCGCGCCGACGCGGTTGTCGACAACGACGGGTTGTCCAAGTGTCGTCGCGAGTTTCGCCGCGATCAGGCGTGCACTGATATCGGCGAGACCGGCCGGCGCGTTCGGTACAATCAGCCTGATTGCTTTACTCGGATAGGCCTCGCCCACGCCGGAAGCCGGCACTGTCGCCAGTGCGAGTCCGGCGAGAATTTGATACCTGTGCTTCATGCCGTCGCGTTTCCTCCGCGCCGCGCGGCGCAATGCATTTCGCGCGCGCAACACGCCGGATTATAGCCGCACGCAACGCGCCGCACAGGCGGGCATGGTAGAGTTTCAATCCCGAATCAGGGAGTAGTGTGATGCGCGCCAGTGCGACTCAAACTCAGGATAAAGCACAGCCGTTACGCCAACGCGTGAGCGAAGAAGAATGGCGGCTGCGGTGCGAACTGGCTGCGGCGCACCGCCTCGTCGCGCACTTTGTGTTCGTCGACATGACGTACAACCACATTTCGGTGCGGGTGCCGGGCGAGCCTGAACATTTCCTCGTCAAGGCCGAGAACGTGTTCATGGAACAGGTGACGGCTTCCAACGTCGTCAAGTACGACCTCGACGGCAAGCAGGTGATGCCATCCGAGTACAAAGCGAGTCCCGCTGCGTATAACGTGCATGCTGCGGTATTGAAGGCGCGGCCGGACATCATGGCGGCGGTGCATACGCATTCGCCGGCAAATCTCGCTGTGTCCGCGCAAAAGCACGGATTGCTGCCGCTCACGCAGCAGGCGATGCGTTTCTATAATCGCATCGCGTATTATCCGAACGAAGCCGACGATACGACGCGCGAAGGCACCGATCATATGGCGAAGGTGCTCGGCGACAAATGGGTGATGATCCTCGAGAACCATGGTGCGCTCGTGTGCGGCGCGACGCTGCCCGAAGCCTATATCTATCATCATTTCTTCGAGCTTGCATGTCGCGCGCAGGTAGGCGCGCTCGCCGGCGGCGCGGAGCTCATCATCCCGTCCCAGGAAGTTTGCGCGGAGCGCGTGAAAAAATTCGGGCGCGTCGGCGTTTACGATTCCAACAGCCGCGACTGGACCGCGAGCATGGCCCTCATCGAGAAGCTTTATCCCGAGTACAAGCAATAGCAGGCTGATGCAGCCTGCTAGCAGGCAGGAGCGTGGATGGGTAGCTTCAGATTATTGAATTACGCAGGAGCGACAGGCGATGCGCGGCCAGGCATACTCGTGGGCGGTGATTCGGTCGTCGACCTGCGCGGGGCGCTTCCCCATAAGCGATGGGCGGTCTCGACGCTCGCAGTGCTCGACGCGTGGGAAGAAGCGCTGTCCGCGCTGCACGCGCTGGCGGATGCACCGCGAGCCCATTCGCAACGTCTCGCCGACGTCAAGCTGCTCGCGCCGCTCTTGTATCCGTCCGCAATTTACTGCACGGGAGCAAACTACATGGCGCACGCCCAGGAGATGTCGGCCGAAGGCAGCGGCGTCGATAAGACTACGACCCAGCCGTATTTGTTTTTGAAATCAGGCCCGCATTGCATTATCGGGCCCGGCGCCGAGATCCGGCTTCCCGGGGTTTCAAAAAAAGTCGACTGGGAAGCCGAGTGCGCGGTGGTCATCGGCAAGCCGGGCCGCAACATTAAAGTCGCGGACGCGATGAAGCACGTCGCCGGCTACACCATCATGAACGATCTGTCCGCGCGCGATCTGTCGCGCAGGCCCGACTGGCCGCGCTGGAATATCGACTGGTTCGGCCACAAGAATTTCGAGACCGCGGCGCCGATGGGGCCGTGGATCACGCCGGCGGACGAAATCGCCGACATCTACGCCTGCCGGCTCAGGCTGTGGGTGAATCAGGAGAACATGCAGGACACGCTCGTGTCGGGACTGATCTTCAACGTCGCCGAGTTGATCGAGTATTTGAGCCGTCGTCTCACGCTGCGCGCGGGCGACGTCATCGCGACCGGAACGCCTTCGGGAGTCGGAAGGCCGCGCGGCATTTTTCTGAAGCCCGGCGACAAGGTTCGCATCGAGCTCGAAAACGTCGGCGTGCTCGAAAATCCGGTAGTGCAGGGCGTGTGAAAAGCGCATAGCGTATCGGTTACTCATGGATATTCCTGAGCTTAAACCCGGATTGCACGGCTCGATCGAGATCATCGTCGGCGAGCAGCACACCGCGCCGCATATCGGAAGTGGGCGCGTGCACGTGCTTGCGACACCGGTGATGGTGAACCTGATGGAAGCGGCGGCATTGCAGGCGGTCGAAGGTCTGCTGCCCCCGGGACACCAGACCGTGGGAATTCATCTCGACATCACGCACGTTGCAGCCACACCAGTCGGCATGCGCGTGCGCGCCTATGCGGAGCTGACGCGTGTCGAGAAGCGCACGCTGACATTTCGCGTGCACGCGGAAGACCAGAAAGAGCGCATCGGCGAAGGCACGCACGAGCGCATTATCATCAATCTCGCACGTTTCGATCAGCGCATGCAGGAAAAATTGACGCTGATCGCAAAGAAATGACATGCAGGTCAAATTCACAATCAACGGCGATCCGGTCGAGGTCATGCTCAAGAGCGATGACCGCGTGCTGATCGACGTGCTGCGCGAAGACCTGATGCTGACCGGGACCAAGCATGGTTGCGGCATCGGCGCATGTGGCACCTGCACCGTGCTGATCGACGGCAATGCGGTCGCTTCCTGTCTGCAGCTTGCCGCGCTCATCGACGGCGCGGAGATCCGCACCATCGAAGGCATGGCGAGCGCTTCCGTTTTGCATCCCGTACAGCAGGCATTCGTCAACCGCTCCGCGCTGCAGTGCGGAATCTGCACGCCGGGTCACATCATGGCCGCGTGCGCCCTTCTCGAGAAAAACGCCGCGCCGTCCGAGGCGCAGATCCGCGCCAGCATGGACAGCGTTTATTGCCGCTGCACGGGTTATGTCCAAATCGCCGAGGCTTACCGCGAAGCCGCGGGACTTCTGCGCAAGACCGCGCCATGAACCCGCGTGATGCGGGCTTGAACTCGGCTGCCGGCCTTGTCGTCGTCGGCAAGGATGTGCCGCGCACCGATGCAATTGCGAAGGTCACAGGCGCCGCACAGTACGTCGCCGATCTGCATCTTCCGGGCATGCTGCACGCGGCAGTGCTGCGCAGCCCGCACCCGCATGCGCGTATCGTAAAGATCGACGCCGCCGCGGCTGCGGCGCTGCCCGGCGTCAAGACGGTTGCGACCGGCGCCGACACCGCGCGGCGCAAATGGGGCTGCTTCCGTCCCGACCTCTACCCGCTCGCCATCGACAAGGTGCGCTACGTCGGCGACGAAGTGGCAGCGGTCGCTGCGCTCGATCCCGAAACGGCGCGCGCCGCTGTCGATCGGATCAAAGTCGAGTACGAGGTGCTTCCAGCGGTGCTGTCGATCGATGAAGCACTCGCGCCGGACGCGCCGCTCGTGCACGACGATGCCGCGGGCAATGTTGCGCATCATTTCGCTTTCGAACGCGGCGAGGTCGATGCGGGATTCAAGGCGAGCGACGTGATCGTCGAAGGCACCTGGCAAAGCGCGCGCCAGTGGCACACCGCGCTCGAAACCATCGGCTGCGTCGCGCAGTGGAGCGGCGGCCGCGTCACGATGTGGTGCAATACGCAGACGCCTTTTCTCGCGCGCTCGCGTTACGCGATCGCGTTGGGCGTGCCGGAAGCGCAGGTGCGCGTGATCCAGACCGAGGTCGGCGGCGGATTCGGCGGCAAGTCAGGCGACGACAACGCTTCGGTGATCTGCGCGCTGCTGGCGCAAAAAACCGGCAGGCCGGTGAAACTCGTCCACACGCGCGAAGAGGAATTTCTCGCAAGTCATCCGCGCATGCCGATCCGTTACTGGGTGCGGCTCGGATTCAGCCGCGACGGACGCGTCAAGGCGAAAGACATCAAGGTGCTTGCCGACAACGGCGCCTACACCGGCAAATCGCAGGCGATACTGGGCGCGGCGACGGTGCGCCACGATGCGCTGTACAAATATCCGTGCGCGCGCGCCGACGCCACGCTCGTCTATACCAATCTCGTTCCCACCGGCGCTTTCCGCGGCTTCGGCAATCCGTCCGCCGACTGGGCGGTCGAACAGGCGTGGGATCTGGCGGCGGAAAAGCTCGGCATCGACGTGGTCGCGCTCCTACGCATGAACGCGGTCGAGCCCGGAGATGTTTCGCCGCACAACCACAAGATCACGAGCTGCGAGCTGCGCCAGTGCATCGACAAGGCCGCGCACATGATCGGGTGGGACGAGAAGCGTAAAATCCGCAAGCCCGACCGCGGACTCGGCATCGGGTGCAGCATTCACGTCAACGGCCGGCGCAGTTTCGGCGACTGGGACGGCAGCTCGGCGATTGTCCGCATCAACGACGACGGGCGCGCGACTATCATCACCGGCGAAGGCGAAATCGGCCAGGGCACGCTGACGGTATTGCGCCAGATCGCGGCGGAAGAGCTCGGACTTCCTTACGATCACGTGGACATTACGCGCCCCGACACCGACGTGCAGCCGTATGCGCTCGGCGCGCTCGCAAGCCGCGTCACGTACGTCGCCGGCAACGCGGTCAAGCGCGCCGCCGCTGCGGCCGCGCAGCAGTTGCTCGCGGCGGCATCAGTGCAGTTCAGGCTGCCGCCGGACGAGCTGACGATCATCAACGGCGAAATCGGACCGAGCCGCGGTCGCGAAACCGAATTCAAGCCAGTCGCGGCAGTCGTGCGCGCGCATATCTATCAGCCCAACGGAGCGCCGATCATCGGCGTCGGCAGCTTCGACAACCCATCGGAATTTCCCGACGAGAGCCGCTTCGGCAACGAGTCAGGCGCGTACAACTTCGCGGCGCAAACGGTCGAAGTCGAAGTCGATCGGGATACGGGCAAAGTCACGGTGCTCGAAATCGCCTCAGTTGTCGATTGCGGCACCGTCATTCACCCGGCCGCCGCCGCAGGCCAGGTCACGGGCGCAGTGACGCAGGGACTCGGACTCGCGCTGACCGAATACTTCGATTGGCATAACGGCACGCCGACCGATCCGCAGTTCAAGGATTATCCGATTCCGTCCGCCGTCATGATGCCGCGCATACAGGTGGCTTTCGCAGATTCTTACGAGCCGTCGGGGCCGTTCGGCGCGAAAGGTCTGGGTGAAATCGGGCTCGATGCGATACCGGCTGCGATCGCCAACGCGATCGCAGATGCCGTCGGCGTGCGCATCACCGAGCTTCCAATCACTGCCGAAAAAATCTACCGTGCACTGCATCCCGAAATGTTTGCGCGCGAGATAGCGCCCGCGTCCGTCGCGCCCAAAGGCTCGGTATGGACGCGCATCACCGCCGGCACGTCCTCGGGCGCGCGTCCGGCGCAAGCGGAGGTCATATTTGCCGCGAGCGTTGAAGCAGTGACAGCGGCGCTCGCAGACGGCGATGCGTCGATCGTATCCGGCGGCATGTCGCACGCGTTGCGCCGTGAACGCACCGGCTATCCGCAGACGAAACGCCTGATCGCAGTCGGACGCATCGCCGAGTTGAACGAGATTGCGGTCGATCAGAGCGGCATCCTGCGCGTCGGCGCTGCGGTGCGATTGCAGACGTTATACGACGATGTGCGCGTGACGCGGAGCTGGCACGCGCTCGATGACGCATTCGAAGCGATGGGCCACACGCGCGTGCGGCGCGGGATCACGGTAGGCGGCAGCATCGGCCCGCTGATCGGGGGTTTCGATCTGCCGGTCGCGCTGCTCGCGCTCGAGACGCGCGTGACCATCGCCGGGCCGCACGGGCGCCGTGTCGCTGCGCTGCCGGAGCTTTACGCGCAGCGGCTCGCGCGCGCCGAGATGGTGGTCAGCATCGAAGTCGAGCCGTTGCCAGCTCGCAGCGGATCGAGTTTCTTGAAATACATGGCGCGTAACGTGCTCGAAATTCCAACCGTCAACACCGCCGCGTGCGTCCGTGTCGATGCGAGCGGCCGATGCCGCGCGGCGCGTGTTGCGATCGGCGCGGTGAGCTGGAAACCGATCGTTCTCGATTTACCCCAGCTCGAAGGGCAACATCTCGACACACTGGCGATAAGGCAGGCCGTGCAAGGCGTGCGCGCGCTGGCCGAACCCACGCCGGACGTGCGCGGCTCAGTCGCTTACAAACGCGAGATGGCGGTCGAGTTTGCGGCGCGCGCGCTCGCTTCGGCGTGGCAGCGTGCGGTGGCAGCGCGCTGACCATTGAGCTTTTCGTAACTCAGTGACAAAGTTCGTCGTCCCCGCGAAGGCGGGGACCCAGAGTTCCCCCATCCTACCTTCCCCCGCACGCGGGGGAAGGGGATACCCGACCTCGCGGGAATGACGGGTTCGTGGGGAATTTGTGCCACGCACTTACGAAATTCTCCATAAGCGGCGACCGCAGCGGAGAATATAAAAAATCGTAACAGGAGAATCCGTGAGCTCTGAATCCAAATGCAGCCGGCGCCGACTTTGCGTGATCGCGCTGCTCGCTACTGCGTGCGGCGGCGCGCCCGCGCAGAATTATCCCGTTGCACCGGTGCGGATGGTCGTGCCTTTCCCTGTCGGCGGCGGAGTCGACAGCGCGGGCCGCCTCCTCGCGCAGAAGCTGAGCGAGAGCTATGGCAGATCGTTCGTGGTCGAGAACCGCGGCGGTGCGAACGGCAACATCGGCAGTGAAGTCGTTGCCAAGTCGGCGAAGGACGGACACACGCTGCTCTTGACGGGCGCAGGACTGGTGACCAACCCGAGTCTCTACGCGCGAACGCCATACGATGCGGTAAAAGATTTCGATCCGATCAGCCTGATGGCGCTCGGTCCGAACGTGCTCGTCGCGCACCCTTCGCTGCCGGTGCGATCGGTCAAGGACCTGATCGCGCTCGCCAAAGCGAAACCCGGTCAGATCGGATTTGCCGGGTCGGGAAGCGGGAGCACGCCGCACCTCGCGGGCGAGCTGTTCAACACGCTGGCCGGAGTCAGCATGGTGCACGTGCCTTATCGCGGGACCGGTCCGGCGATGATTGGAGTGCTGGGCGGCGAAACACCGGTCATGTTTCTGCCCGCGATCAGCGCGGTTCCGCAGATAAAATCGGGGCGGCTGCGCGCGCTTGCCGTCACCAGCTTGAGCCGCCTGCCCGCGATGCCCGAACTTCCGACGGTCGCCGAAGCGGGTCTGCGCGGTTACGAATCGAGCCAGTGGTACGGCCTGCTCGCGCCGGCGGGGACGCCGGATGACATTCTCAATTCACTCAACACGCATGTGGTGAATATCGTGCAGGCTGCCGACGTGAAGCAGCGTCTGAGCGACGACGGCTTGGTTCCGGTCGGAAACTCACGCGAACAGTTCGCCGCGTATATCAAATCTGAACTCGTGAAGTGGGCGAAAGTCATCAAGCAGTCGGGCGCGCGTATCGATTGATTGTGGGCCTCGTCTATCGCGATGCACACTTCACTCGTCGAGCATCTTCATCGCCTGCGCGAGGCTGCGCCGCATGCGCGTCAGCGATTCAGCAAGCGATCCGATCTCGTCACGGCCGCGGGCGACGAAATCCGGTGCGTCGACTGCGCCGAGACTGATCCTGTCGGCGAGCGCCGATATGCGGGTCACAGGACGGATGAACATCCACCAGAGCAGCAGATTCAGTACGACCGCAACCGTCACCAGCACCACGACCAGCGAGATCATGAATACGCGAAAGGTGTTCTCGGCACGGGCCAGCGCGACCGCCACGGGCACCTGCACAATCTGCGCGGCGATGACCTCGTCGAGCTTCCATCCGAAGCCGTTGGTCGGCCCGTATTGGGCGACCATTGTGGCCGGTGCCTTGTCGGCCGTATCGTGGCAGAACAGGCAGCCGGCGGTCGCCCTCAACGGTTTGGCGACGAACAGCATGCGGCCGTTGGGCGTATCGCGCTCGCCCGATACCGGCGGTTTGACGGCGCCGCTGCGGAACTGACTGATGATGTCTACCTCCCAATCGACCGCCCGGTCTTCGAGATTGGTTGGATTCAGGGCTGCCTCGCGATAAAGGAACTGCTTGTATTCGGCGTTGGCGTTGCGCAGGTTCTTCAGAACCTCGATGGCGGAAAACGCAGACACCATTTCCGGACGGAACTCGTATTTGACCTGAGTCAAGAGCAGCGGATAGATGCGCTTGAGCGTGTACTCCCGCACCGCCGATGCGCTGTCGATCAGCAGCTTGGCGTTGTAGTAGACCTCCTCGCGCGCGTTATGCTGCACCACGTTCCAGCAGATGGCGGCGGTCGCGGCGAACACGGCGGCGAACAGCGCCAGCAGCACGAGGTTTAATTTCAGCAGCAGCTTCATGACGAAGTCCTTGCCGGATGTTGGAAAGTGTCTGGATTTCTGGGTTTGAGGCGCGTTACTGATCGATGGTCAGGCTGCGCGCCTGATCCACACCGCGCTGTCATGGAACACCGCGCCACCGTTCGGCGGGCCGGGATCGGCGCCGATCAAAGCGTTGACGCCGACGCCAGTTTCAAAATCCGAATTCGGCCAGACGCTTTCGACCACGATCACGCCGCGTTGCAGACCATCGAATGCCTTCGCACGCACTACGATTTCGCCGCGCTGGTTGCCGATCTTCACGCGCTCACCGCTCGTGATCGCGAGCTGCGCGCAATCGTCGGGATGTATCAATACCGTCGGGCGCTGTTCGCGTTTGCGTGAGCCCGGCGTTTCGGTGAAGCTCGTATTCAGGAAACCGCGCGCGGGCGCGGCGACCATGCGAAATGGATGCTGCTCGTCGGCATTTTCGATGGCGTCCATATGATCGGGCAGCACCGGCATCAGTGCGTGATACTTGCCGCGCAGCGACCAGTCGGGCTTGAAATGAAACTTGCCGTCACGGGTCGGAAAGCCATTGATGAAATGCGATTGGTCGAAATCGGGCTGTCGGTCGAGCCAGTGATCGCGGTAGAGCGTGTCCGCGTCGGGATAGCCCGAAAGCCTCAACGTCTCCTCGATGATTTCCCACGCGGTCATATTAAAACCGCGGTGCTGTGCGCCGAGGCGCCGCGCCAGCTCGCAGATCACGAAATGGTTTTCGCGCGATTCGGCGTAGGGCTCGATCACTTTGCGCGTGACCTGAAAAAATGAATGCCCGCCGGCGCGGTACATGTCGTCGTGTTCGAGGAAGGTGGTGGCCGGGAGCACGATATCCGCGAGCTTCGCGGTATCGGTCAGGAACTGCTCGTGCACGCACACGAACAGATCCTCGCGCATGAAACCGGCGCGCGTTTTCATCATCTCGGGACATACCACCACGGGATTCATGTTCTGGACCAGCATCGCCGTGACCGGCGGGCCCGCGCCGAGATCGAGCGCGTCGCCGGTGAGAATTGGTCCTGCGCGCGACTGGTCGAATACGCGGATCGTCGTGTCGGTCCGGTCCTTGCCTTTGATCAGCGTGTCGTCGATCTTGTAGATGTCGCCGTTGCTGTAAAACGTGCCGCCGCCTCTGTGTTTCCATTTGCCGCCGACGGTGGCGATGCACGCGACCGCGTGCACGTT
>DASYSI010000289.1:0-7250 GCA_036003485.1 Burkholderiales bacterium
AAACGCGCAATCTCATCGATGCCGGTGCATTCGAGCGCATGCGCAAAGGCACACGGCTCATCAACATCGGACGCGGTGAAGTCGTCGACGAAGCGGCACTCATCGCAGCCCTTCGAAGCGGGCATCTCGGTGGCGCTGCGATCGACGCATTCAGGCAGGAACCGCTTCCCGTGGATTCGCCGCTGTGGGATCTGCCCAACGTCATCGTGTCGCCGCATAACGCGTCAGCATCCGCGGGCAATGAGAAACGGTGCGCGCAGATGTTTATCGCCAACTTCGGTCACTGGCTACGCGGCGAACCCATGTTCAACGTGCAGCAGCTAGCGTGACGCCGATTGTTTCTGGCACAAAAACGGCACGTGTCGCTCGAGCAAGCCGATAACCGATACACGCGCGGTATCGCCGAATTTGTTTCGCGTCTCGAATACGACACGATTCCGGAGGAGGTCAGAGAGCGCATCAAGTTTTTGATCCTCGATGCGCTCGGCTGCGGGCTCTATGGCGCCGATCTCGAATGGAGCCGCATCCTGCAGCGGCGGCTCGGTGAGCTCGACACCACGCAGTGGTGCGTCGTGTGGGGCACGCGGCAAAAGCTCTCTGCACCGCACGCCGCGCTCATCAACGGCACGCAGGTGCAAGGTTTCGAGCTCGACGACGTGCATCGTGTGGGTGTGCTGCATACGGGCTGCGTCGTGCTGCCAGCTTTGATCTCGATTGCCGAGACGCGGCGCGGCGTAACCGGCAAGCAGTTCCTGGCCGCGGCGGTCGCGGGTTACGAAATCGGGCCGCGCGTCAGCATCTGCATGGGCCCTGAACACATCGCCCAGGGATGGCATTCGGGCGCGACCGTCGGCGTATTCGCCGCCGCTGCGGGCGCTGCGCGCGCGCTCAGGCTGGATGCGGACAAGACCGTGCATGCGCTGGGCATTGCCGGTACCCAGGCGTCGGGTCTGATGGCGGCGCAATTCGGTTCCATGGTCAAACGCATGCATGCAGGGCGCGCATCGCAAAGCGGTCTGTACGGCGCACAGTTCGCGCACTCCGGCTTAACCGGCATCACCAACGTATTCGAAAGCGAATACGGCGGTTTCTGCACCACTTTTTCGCGCTCGCACGACCGCTTCAAGCTCGAAGAACTCACCGCGGGCCTGGGTTCGGTGTGGCAGACGATGGGGGTCAGGCTCAAGTTTTATTCATGCGTCGGCAGCAACCATTCCACGCTCGACGCGATCCGCGAGATAATGCGCGAGCGTGCAGTGCGCACTGACGAGATCATAAAGATCGTCGTGCACGGCTCGCAGGTCACCGTGGACCACGTGGGATGGAAATACGTACCGCAGGGTTTCACCGCGGCGCAGCTCAATCTGTCATATTGTGTCGCCACGCTTTTGATCGATGGCGAAGTCTTCGTCGATGAGTTCGCTGAAGACAAGTTGACGGACCCGGCGCGCATGGCGCTCGCGCATAAGGTCGTCGTGCTGCACGACCCTGCGATTACCGCGCTGGGCCCAAAACTGCGACAAATGGTGCGCGTCGAAATTCATCTCAACGACGGCACGCGGATGAAGCGCACGCGCGAGGTCTCGCTTGCCAAAGAGAAGTTCGCATCCGCGGACGAGATCGTCGCGAAGTTCGACAAGCTCGCGGCGCGCGTGCTGCCGGAGAGCCGAGTGCGCGAGCTGCGCGATGCCGTGCTCAATCTCGAGCAGCTGAACGATGCCGCGCGCCTGGCACAGCTGCTGGCGCGCCGTTAACATAGATCGGGAATGGAGAACGCATGATGGGACCGCAAAACGCGACAGCGATAATCGTAGCCGTGTGCGCTTTGAACGGCGCAACGGCGTTGGCGCAAAGCTATCCGAGTAAGCCGCTACGTATCGTCGTGCCGCAGCTTCCGGGCGGCGGCAACGATACGATAGCGCGCATGGTTGCGCAGAAGCTTACCGTTGCGCTCAAGCAGCAGGTCGTCGTCGATAACCGTCCCGGCGCAGGCGGTCTGATCGCCGCCGAGCTGGTAGCGAAGTCCGCGCCCGACGGTTATACGCTGCTGCTCGCCAATGTCGCGACGATGGCGATCATCCCCAACGTGCAGAAAAAAGTCCCCTACGATCCAGTCAAGGATTTCGAGGCGGTGAGTCTGGTCGCGTCGGCGCCGTTGCTCGTGGTGGTGCATCCGTCGCTGCCGGTGACGTCGGTCAGGCAGTTGATCGCATTGGCGAAGGCGAAACCCGGGCAGTTGAACTACGCATCGAATGGCGTGGGCAGCTCGACGCATCTGGCCACTGAAATGTTCAAGATGATGACCGGAACGAAAATGGTCCACGTCCCTTACAAAGGGTTGTCCGCGGCGACGACCGATCTATTGAGCGGTCAAGTGCAGGTGATGTTCTCGAGTGCGGTCGCGATGATGCCGCAGGTCAAGGCCGGACGACTGCGCGCGATCGCCATGACCGGAGCCAAACGTTCGCCGGCGATTCCCGATGTGCCGACGGTCGCCGAGGCGGGCGTGCCGGATTACGAAGCGGGCTCGTGGTACGGCATCTGCGCGCCGGCGGGAACCGCGCGCCCGATCGTCGATCAGTTGAGCCGCGAGATCGCCGTTGCGGTCAAATCACCCGACGTTATCGAGCGCCTCGCTTTGGAGGGAGTCATACCCGTGGGCAGCACGCCCGAGCAATTTGGGGCGTATATCAAGCGCGAGCTCGCGCACGTGCGTGACGTAGTCAAAGCGTCCGGCGCGACATTCGAATAGAAAGTTTCAGTCGGCGCGTATGCCCGCGTCCTTGAGGACTTTTCCCCACTTGGCGAGCTCGAGCTTGATGTAAGCGGCAAATTGCTCGGGCGCGTTGCCGACCGGCTCGACGCCTTCCGCCGCAAACCGCTCGCGTATCGCCGCACTGCGCAGCACTTTAACGATCTCGCTGTTCAGCCGCGTCACGAGCGCGGGCGGTGTTCGCGCCGGAACCAGAACGCCAAACCACGGGCTGACTTCGTAGCCGGGAACGCCCGATTCGCCGATCGTAGGCACGTTCGGCAGCGCCGCGGCGCGCTTGGCGCTCGTGACTCCGAGCGGCCGCAGCCTTCCGCTCTTGATCTGAGAGAGCACCGACGGTATGCCGGTGAAGGTCAACTGCACCTGCCCGCTGATCACATCGTTGATGCCCGGCGTGCTGCCCTTATAGGGAACGTGCAGCAGACGCACGTTCGCCATGCGCTTGAAGATTTCAGCGGCGAGATGCGGTGCGCTGCCGTTGCCGCCCGACGCGTAGTTGATCTCATCCGGGTGCGCCTTTGCAAGCGCAATCAGCTCGGCCACGGAATTCGCCTTGAATGCGGGATTGACCACGAGCACGTAGGGAACGATCACGAGCTGAGTCACCGGCGCGAAATCGCGCAGCGGGTCGTAGGGAAGATTGCGCTGCAGGTGTGGACTCAACGCGAGCGTGCCGTTGCCCCCCATCACCAGCGTATAACCATCGGCGGGCGCGCGCGCCGCCATTTCGGTTCCGACGATGCCGCCCGCGCCGGTGCGGTTGTCGATGACGACGGGCTGGCCGAGATTTTCAGCCACTTTTTGCATGACCATGCGACCCGCGATATCGATGCTGCCGCCGACCGGGTAAGGCATGATGAAATGGATCGTCTTGTTCGGATAGCTTTGTGCAAGACTGGCAGGAATCGCGCAGACGAGCCACAGCGATGCCAAAACCGAAAGCCGCAGCAGAAAAGTTACTCGCAGCATGCTGATTCGCATTCTCCGATTGTAATCGGCTTCGCCGCTAACGCGCGGCTGCGACCCGGCTGTAGTCGACGCTCGCCCAGCGCTTGTCGCGCACGGATTTCTCGGCGGCGTCCCAAACGCAGTGTATCTTCAATTCGTCGCGAAAGCTCGGTGCACCGTCGCGGCCGGCGCGGATCGCCGCGGCAAACGCATGCCACGTCTGTGCCACGAGAAAAGTCGCGCGGCCGCGTTCGATCCCGGCCACATAGCAGTGCCGATCCGACAGCGGAATCTCGGCGAACCGGCGTTCGAGACGCTCCGGCGCGATGGGGTCTTTGATCATCTGCTGCACGTCCGCATGCGCGCCATAGAGCTTGAGTTCTCCGCGCGGCGGGTCTCCTTCCCCGCTCTGCTTGTTCCAGTCGGACAAATTTCCGGTGTCGAGCATCAGCATGCCTTCGGTGCCGTAGACCTCGAAGCGGCTTCCGGTTCCGAACCACGCGGTGAACGACACCTGCAACGTTCCCATCACCCGGTCGCCGGCACGCAGCAGATAATTCATGTTGTCGACCTGATCGCTCACGATGGGGGCGCCGCCGTCGAGGCTGGCGCGCTCGGGCACCTGCACTGCCATGTCGGCGCAAATCGCGGTGATGTCCTGGCCCAGTATTCCGGTCACGCGCTCGAGACTGTGGCCGCTGCGATAGCCTGGGTGTCCTCCCATGTCCGATTGAAACAACCACATCCGGTGCGACGGCCGCGGCGCGATATAGTTGCTGACAAAATAAGTGATGTTGAAAGCGAGCGGCTTTCCCAGATACCCCTGCCGCACCATTTCCGCCATCTGCAGCGCAGCGGGCTCGTAATGATATTCGTGGCCGACGATGGTGCGCACACCGTTACGCTGCGCACGATCGTGCATGTCCTGAGCCTGCGAGGTCGTGATTCCGAGCGGATGTTCGCAATAAACGTGCTTGCGCGCGTCGAGCGCCGCCATCACGACCTGGTGATGCACCGCAGGCCGTACGCTTACGCACACGACGTCGATTGCGGGGAGCTCGTCGAGCATCCGCTCGACATTGTCGAACGCGTGCGGCACCTGAAAGCGGCGCGCCGCGGCCGCAGCCGTTTCCATGCGCGTCGTGCACACGGCGATGGTTTCGTAAAGATCTGGAAGTGCCTTCAACGCGGGAAGATGGGCGCGCACCGCCCAGCGCTCGCGCCCGTCGGGGCTGTTGCTGATGCCGGCGCCGACGACTGCGACCTTGAGGCGCGCGCTCATCTCATGCCGCCGTCGCAGCGCACGATGTCCATGATCTCGCTCACGTCGGGCAGGGTATCGAGCCGTTCGACGAGCTCGAGCACGCGGCGCGCCGCGCTTTCCTCGATCACCCTGCGCACGCACGAGAAAAATTTCTTGAGCCGTTGCTCGCGCGTCAGCGGCGAACCGATCCAGCCCGCGAGCTTGTCAACGCGTTTCGAGAGCTGCCGCCCGTCGCTCAGCCATACATTGACGATGACGTGCATGCGGTCGAAATCGGGCGGGATCGCGTCATCGATGGTCAGCTTCACTTTGGGCAGGAGTGCCACGAGATCCGGCGCGAAGCGCCGTTCGTTGGTGAACGAATCGACCGTGATTTCGCCGTCGAGCAGCGCCACCGCGGTCGTGTACTGCACGCTGAACTTACCGTCGAGCCCGGTTTCCGGCTGCGGGCGGTTCACGTATTCAAAACGCGGAAAAATCACTTCCACGCGTTCGATCTGTTGCGGCCGAAGCGAGAACTCTTCGCGCAATGCAAGCGCGGCGTCGATCGGCCGGTGCGTGAAGTAATTGCTCGGATGTTTTTTGAATCCGACACCGGGGTCGACCATGCGAAACGGTTTGCCGAATTCCTGCGTCAACAGCTCAGGCTTCGCGTCGCCATGCAAAAACGTATCGAAAAAACCCTTCGGACCGAACACGTCCGCGCTCGCGGTCCATCCCATTTTAGCGAGCACGCCGCATTCGACGCCCATGCGCGCCGCGTGTCCCGAGTGCGACGATTTCGTCATCGAGCCGGTGTTGATCGAAATGCTGCCCGCGCGTGAGCCGGCGGTCCCGAGCGCCATCAGCGTCTGCTCGTGATTCAGATCGAGCAGCGTGGCCGCCGCCGCGGTCGCGCCGAAAGTACCCGTGGTGCCCGGCTTATGGAATCCCGTTCCGGTCTCGAGGCCGGTTGCCGCGAGCCGCAATCGTCCCTGAACTTCAAACGCAACCACGATCGCTTCGATGATTTTTTGGCCGGATAGATGGTAATGCTCGGCGATTGCCAGAATCGCCGGCAAAGTAGGCGAGGTCGGATGATTAAGCGGATACCAGGTATTGTCGAAATCGAGCGCGTGCGCCAAGGTGCCGTTCGCGTATGCGGCATTCTGCATCGAAGTCTTGAATCCGCCGGCTATCACGCTCGCGTGCGGCGCGCCGCCCATTTCACGCACGTACTGCGTCGAGATGCGTCCCACGCCAAGCGGCTCGGTTGCGCCGGCGAGCATGACCGCGAGCCCATCGAGCGTGACCTGCTTTGCCATGTCGATCGCCTCGGGCGGGAGTGCGCCGTATTCGACGGCGAGGAGTTGCTCGACCAACTGTCCGGTAAGGGTTTTTGTTTGCATGTGGTGATCGATTCGAAAAATGTAGTCTACAAGGCTAATCGGGCTTGATGCCGGCAGCTTTTATCAATTTCGCGTACTTGGCCGTTTCGGCTTTGATGTAAGCGCCGAATTCGGCCGGGGAGCCTGCGACGGGTTCGGCGCCTTGACTCGCAAGGCGCTCGACGACGTCGGGACTGCGGATGATCTTCGCGATTTCGCGGTTGAGCAAGTTGACGATCGCCGATGGCGTGCCTTTGGGCATCAACACACCCTGCCACGAATCGCTCTCATAGCCGGGGATGGTTTCCGCAATCGCCGGTACGTCGGGCAAAGACTGCATGCGCTTCGCCGAGGTCACACCGAGTGCTTTGAGCCGTCCCGCTTTGACCAATGGCAGCGAGGTGATGGCCGGTCCCGAGTACAGCTGCACCTGACCGCCGACCAGGTCGTTCAAGGCCGGCCCGCCGCCCTTATAGGGCACGTGAGTCATGTCAACTTTAGCCATGAGCTTGAAAAGCTCCATTGCGAGGTGCGATGAGCCGCCGGTACCGGAGGAGCCGAAAGTAATCTGCCCCGGTTTCGCTCTTGCGAGTGCGATGAGCTCCTTGATCGAACTCGCGGCGAGCGAAGGGTGAGCGACCAGCAGCAGCGCAATCGAGTTGAGCTGTATCACCGGCGCGAGATCGCGCAGTGGATCGTACGGCAGGTTGGGGTAGAGACTGGGGTTGACCGCAACGCTTGCGGGCAGCGCAAGCACCAGCGTGTAGCCGTCCGGTGCGGCTTTGGCGGCGAGCTCGGTGCCGATGATAGCGTTGGCGCCGCCGCGGTTGTCAACGACGACCTGCTGCCCGAAGCGCTCGCTCAGTTTCTGTGACAGCAGCCGTGCGACGAGATCCGT
>DASYSI010000290.1:0-14177 GCA_036003485.1 Burkholderiales bacterium
CAGCGGGTTATTTGTCAACCGCATGCGCTGCTATCCGTTGCAATTGGGCGTATCCCGGGAAATAACGATGAGAACATTGCTTGTCATGGTGCTGGCATTCGCGGCGCACGCCGCCTCTGCCGAGATGTGGAAATGCGTCGACGCGGCCGGCAATACGCGCTACACCACTGTGAAGGCCGAGGCCAAGGCGTGTAAGGCGTTGAACCTTGACCCGATCAATACCGCGACGCCACACACGGCGCCCGCATCACGCCAGCAGCAAAAGCCCGCCAACTTTCCCAGCGTCGACAACGACACTCAGCGCCAACGCGACGCCGGCCGCCGCAGAATTCTCGAACAGGAACTATCACAGGAGCAGCAACAGCTCGAAGCCGCCAAAAAGCAGCTTGCCGAACAGAAAGACATCCGTCTGGGCAATGAAAAAAACTACGCACGTGTCGAAGAACGATTGAAGCCCTACGAAGATCGGGTCAAGCTTCACGACAACAACATCGAGAGCCTCAAAAAAGAGATAGGCAATATTCGGTAACTGGGTGCGCTTTGGCTCCGCGCCCCAATCGCACTCTGCTTACATATCTGGCAGGCAGCCCTATACCCTCCATCGCGGCTGCTTCACTGGCGCGGTTTTTGCTCCCTAAGCCTCTGATGCACCTTTAAAACGATGGCGGTAGCAGCGTTAGCAGGGCTTGACCTTCTCGCCACGGCGATTGTTCTAATCGACCAGGGATCGACCGTGCGTTACGTCAATCCGGCCGCTGAAAATCTGTTCGAACTCAGCAGCAAGAATTTTGTGGGGCATACGATCACCGAAATATTTCAGGACGCCTTACTCGATACTGCAGTCGACTATGCGCGCGCCAACAATTGCACCTACATCGAGCACGATCTCAAGATCGGCGCGCTCGGACATGGCAAGTTGCAGTTGAACTGCACCGTTTCGCCGGTCGAGCTCGAAGGCTGGATCGCGGGCTGGCGTGGATTGCTGCTCGAGTTCCGCCATATCGAGCAGCAGATGAAAATCGCACGCGAGGAACGCCTGCTCGATCAGAGTCAGGCCAATCGAGAATTGATCCGCAATCTTGCCCATGAAATCAAAAATCCGCTCGGCGGCATCCGCGGCGCGGCCCAACTGCTCGACCATGAACTTGAGCGACCTAATTTGCACGAGTACACGCAAGTGATCATGAAAGAAGCCGACCGCCTGCAGGCGCTGATGGACCGCTTGCTGACGCCGCATCGGCTGCCGCGGCCGGCGCCGCTCAATATTCACGAGGTGCTTGAACGGGTAAGGAGCCTGATCCTCGCCGAGTACCCGCATGGCATCGCAATCCAACGCGACTATGACACGAGTCTGCCGCTGCTTAAAGGCGACAAGGAGCAGATGATCCAGATCGTGCTCAACATCGTGCGCAACGCGGCGCAGGCGCTCAGCGGTAACGGTCGAATCACGCTGCGCTCCAGGGTAGTACGTCAGGTGACACTGGCGCGCAGGCGCTATCGGCATGCACTTAAGTTGGAGGTCAATGATACTGGGCCGGGGATCCCAGCCGATATGCGTGAGCGCATTTTCTATCCGCTGGTATCCGGTCGCGACGGCGGCAGCGGGCTCGGGCTTACTCTGGCGCAGACGTTCATTACGCAGCACGGCGGCACGATCACATTCGACAGTCAGCCCGGCAATACGACTTTCACGCTGTTGCTGCCTGTCACAGAGACGGCGAATGGAAAATAAGCAATGCAGGACCGTGCAGGGTTGCGTGCATCAGCCTGCTAGGGGTTTGACGCGAGCTTCAGCTTCGTGGTCCGGCTCTGCTCGTTTATTCTGCACTGAAGCCATATGAAACCGGTCTGGATCATCGATGACGACCGCTCAATCCGCTGGGTATTCGAGAAAGCACTGACGCGCGAGAATATCGCGTTCAAGACTTTTTCATCGGCCGACGAGGCGCTCGGCGTGCTCGCCAGTGAAACGCCGCAGGTCGTCGTCAGCGACATCCGCATGCCGGGCGAATCCGGGCTCGAGCTGCTGCAAAAAGCGAAAGAGCGCTATCCGCACATGCCGGTTATCATAATGACCGCCTACTCCGATCTCGAGAGCGCGGTCGCCGCGTTTCAGGGCGGCGCGTATGAATATCTGCCCAAACCCTTCGATGTCGACCATGCGGTCGAGTTAATTCGACGCGCGCTCGAAGAAAGTTTACGCAAAGACGAGATAGTCGAAACGCACGAGACGGCGCCCGAAATTCTCGGACAGGCACCGGCGATGCAGGAAGTTTTCCGCATCATCGGCCGGCTGTCGCAGTCCCACGCGACGGTGTTGATTACCGGTGAATCGGGCACCGGCAAGGAGCTAGTGGCGAGTGCGCTGCATCGCCACAGCCCGCGCGCCGCGAAGCCGTTCATCGCCATCAATACCGCAGCGATTCCGAAGGATCTGCTGGAGTCAGAGTTGTTCGGCCACGAGCGCGGAGCGTTTACCGGTGCGCAGAACATGCGGCGCGGCCGTTTTGAGCAGGCCGACGGCGGCACCCTGTTCCTCGACGAGATCGGCGACATGCCGGCTGACTTGCAGACGCGGTTGCTGCGTGTGCTCTCGGATGGCCAGTTTTATCGCGTCGGCGGCCATCAACCAATCAAGGCCAACGTGCGCGTGATTGCAGCCACGCACCAGGACCTCGAGGCGCGCGTCAAACAGGGACTGTTTCGTGAAGACCTGTTCCATCGGCTCAATGTCATTCGTCTGCGGCTGCCGCCCATCCGGGAGCGGCGCGAAGATATTCCGCTGCTGATCAAGCATTTCCTTGCCAAGAGCGCGCGCGAACTTGGCGTCGAAGCCAAACGGCTATCTGACCCAGCGCTCAAGTTTTTGTCGGCGCAGGATTTTCCTGGAAATGTGCGTCAGCTCGAGAACCTGTGCCACTGGCTGACCGTGATGGCGGCGGGAATCAATATCGAAGTCAAGGATCTGCCATCGGAGCTGCGGTTCGACGCGGCTGCCGCGACTGAGCAAAACTGGGTTAGTGCGCTCGAGCGTGAAGTTGCGAAAGCGCTTAACCGCGGCGAGGCGGGATTGATCAATGTGCTGGGGCCGCAATTCGAGAAAGCGCTGATTACCCGCGCACTCGCTCATACCGGCGGCCGCCGTATCGAAGCCGCGCAGCTGCTGGGACTTGGCCGCAATACGCTGACGCGCAAAATTCAGGAGCTTGGACTCGACGACGCCAAGAGCGGCGACGAGTAGCCCGCAAGGCGTGCCACTATTTGGCCGCTGGCGGTTTCGGCGCGGGTTTCGCGCCGGGAATGGCGGCGCTTGGATAGCCGGCCTGATCGAGCGCCGCGTCCCACTCGGGTGCCTGATAGCCTTTGATCGTTTTAAGCTGCCCGACGAGCAGAAACGGAACTTCCATGCCGCCACCCGTCAGTTTCCTGAAATTTTCGACTTCGTCCGCCTTCATTGGATTTTTTTCTACATACGGGATGCCGCGTTTGGCAAGATGTGCGCGCGCGCTGTTGCAGAACTCTCCGCAGTCAGTGGCATACAGCGTCACAGGGAAGTTCTTCGCCGCCTGCTGAGCGCTGTATGACGCTTCGCTGGTTTGAATCACATTCGCGCTGCTTTTGCGTTGATCAAAGCTTTTGACGCTGGCCGGGGGCGGCTGGTCCGACACCACAGTGCGGCCTTTTTCATCTTTCCACGTGTAGACGTCGCCTGCGGCGGCGCCTGCGATCAATCCAATTAACACAAGAAAAACAATTGTTTTCATGATCTGTCCCTCATCTGCGTGAAGTCTCGCTAGTATAACGATTTGAAACGCGTCCGAGCGTACATTACGGTGTCGCCTCGACTGCCATCCCGTTATGGCGCAGCAAGGCGTCAATTTCAGGCGGACGGCCACGAAACGCTATGAACGATTCAAGTGCCGGCCGGCTGCCGCCGACGGCGAGAATTTCGTCGCGAAAACGCCTCCCGGTTGCCGGATCGAGGACGCCGCGCTCCTCAAACAGGCTGTAAACATCGGCGGACAACACCTCCGCCCACTTGTAGCTGTAATAACCCGCGGCGTAACCGCCGGCGAATATATGGCTGAAGCTATGGGCGAAGCGGTTGAATGCCGGCGGATGGATGACTGCGACCTCACGTCGGACCGCGGCGAGCACATCGTCCACCGATTGTGCACGCGGATCGAAATCGTAATGCAAATGCATGTCGAACAGTGCGAACTCGATCTGGCGCACGGCGTGCATGCCGCTCTGGAAATTCTTCGCTGCGATCATTTTATCGAACAGTGACTTTGGCAGGCGTTCGCCGGACTCGACATGCGATGTCATGGGCTCGAGGACGCGCCATTCCCAGCAGAAATTCTCCATGAATTGGCTCGGCAGCTCGACCGCATCCCATTCGACGCCGTTGATACCGGACACGCCAAGTTCGTCGATGCGCGTCAGCAAATGATGTAGTCCGTGGCCAAACTCATGGAACAGCGTGTTCACTTCATCATGCGTGAATAGCGCCGGTCGGGTTTTCCCATCAGCCGCGCCGAGCGGGGCCGCAAAATTACAATTAAGATAGGCAACCGGTGTCTGGATGCTGCCGCGAACCCCGCGGCGGGCGATCGCCTCGTCCATCCATGCACCGCCACGCTTGGAAGGCCGAGCGTAAAGATCGAGGTAGAACTGGCCGATCAGTTTGCCGTCGCGGTCACGTATGCTGAAAAATCGTACGTCGGAATGCCATACGGATGCGGTATCCGCGTGTATCGTGAGATCGTAGAGTGTTTCGATCAGCCGGAACATGCCCGGCAGCACCGTGGTTTCAGGAAAATATTGCTTCACTTCCTGGTCCGAGAACGCATAGCGTGCGATTCGCAGCTTCTCTGACGCGTACGCGATGTCCCATGCTTCGAGTTCCTCGAGCGCGAGTTGCTCGCGCGCGAATTGCTTTAATTCGGCCAGATCACGCTCGGCAAAAGGTTTCGCCCTGACCGCGAGGTCGTGCAAGAACTGCAGCACCTCCCGCGCTGAACCCGCCATTTTGGGCTCGAGCGAGTACTCGGCGAAATTGGCGAAACCAAGAAGCTGTGCAAGCTCCTGCCGCAGTGCGACGATCTCGGTAATGAGCCGGGTGTTGTCCCAGTCGGGGTTGCCGAATTCGGCAGCGCGGGTGGAATACGCGCGATACATAATTTCGCGCAGCCCACGATTGTCGGCATATTGCATGACCGGTACGTGCGAGGGCGCGTGCAGCGTGAATTTCCAGCCTGGCCTGTCGTCCTGCCGCGCTGCGTTCTGCGCTGCCTGCAGCACGTCATCAGGAATCCCGGCAGTTTCCCTCGCGTCCTCGACATAGTGGGCGAACGCGTTGGTCGCATCGAGCACATTGTCTGAAAAGCGCGACGTCAATGCCGAGAGTTTTTCGCGTATTTCCGCGAAACGTATTTTTTTGTCAGCCGGCAGCTCGGCACCGCCGAGACGAAAATCGCGCAGTTCGTGCTCGACGATGGCGCGCTGTGCGCGGTTAAGGCGCGCAAAATCCGGACCCGCTTTCAATTGCCTGTATTTTTCGAACAGTCCCTCGTTTTGTCCGAGCTCGCTGTAATACTGCGTCAATTTGGGCAGATTGGCGTTGTAGACTTCGCGCAACTCTGGGCTGTTCATCACTGCGTTGAGATGAGCAACTTGTCCCCACGCGCGGTTGAGCCTTTCGGCAGCGTCCTCGAGCGGCGCGACAAAATTCTCCCATGTCGGAGCGTTTTGCGCGGCAACCAGAGACTCGATCAGCGCGCGGTTCGCGGCCAGCAATTCATCGACAGCGGGCGTCACGTATTCGGGTCTGAATGCGTCGAAACGCGGCAGCCCGGAGAGATCAAGCAGGGAATTCGTAGCGGTCAGCATTCGGCAGTCGGCAATCAGTTATGAATTCGGTTCAAGCAATAGGAAGCGGCGGGCCACGCTATAAAATGGCTACGATTTGCGCAAGATCAAGTGCCGAGCTCTGAACGCCGGGCGCTATTTTTCTTCGTAAACGATCTGTCCCTCGACCAGCGTGTAGCGCACTTTACCTTTGACTTCAAGGCCGATAAACGGGGTGTTTTTGCCTTGGCTCTTGAGCGCCCTGGGTTCAACTTTCCAATAGCGGTCGGGATCGAACACGCAGATGTCGGCGCTTGCACCCTGACTTAATGTGCCGGCATCGATGCCAAGGATGCGCGCGGGATTGGAAGTAACGCGCGCAAGTCCCGTCGCGAGCGAAAGCCTCGATTCCTCGGCCCATTTCAAAGTCAATGGCAGCAGCAGTTCGACGCCGGTCGCGCCCGGCTCAGCTTCGGCGAATGGCAGCTGCTTGGCATCGTCATCGACCGGCGTGTGGTCCGAGCACAGAGCGTCGACTGTGCCGTCTGCGAGCGCTGCACGCAGTGCGTCGCGGTCGCGCTGGCTTCTCAAGGGCGGCGTCAAGTGGCAGTTGGAATCAAAGTAACCAATGTCCATTTCAGAGAGATGCGCATGATGGATGGTTACATCGCAAGAAATTTTCAGACCATCTCGCTTGGCCTGCCGAATCATGTCGACACCTTCCTTACTCGACAGCCGGCACAGATGAACGCGCGCGCCGGTCTCGCGTGCAAGCAACAGTATGGTCGATAGCGCAACGGTCTCGGCGCACACCGGAATCGCAGCGAGGCCGAGCCGGGTCGCAATCTGGCCGTCGTGCGCAAAGCCCCCCCGCGCTAAGCCCGCATCCTGCGGGCGCAGCCATACCGGAAAATCGAAGGTAGCTGCATACTGCAGCGCGCGCAGCAACAGTTGCGTGTCGGTGAGTGGTGCGTCGGCATGCGAGAACGCGACGCAGCCAGCGTCCATGAGCTCCGCCATTTCGGTCAGGTGTGTGCCTTTGAGGCCGACAGTGAGGGCACCGACCGGATAAACGCGCGACTGATTCAGGTTTTTGGCGCGAAACTTTAGCATCTCGACGAGTCCCGGTTCGTCGAGCGGAGGATCGGTGTCGGGGGGACACGCGAGGCTTGTGATGCCGCCGGCGACTGCGGCGTCCATCTCCGATTCAAGCGTCGCCATGTATTCGAAGCCGGGCTCGCGCAGCCTTACCGCGAGATCGACCAGACCCGGGCATACCACGAGACCGCCGGCATCGATGGTGCGGTTTGCATGGTAACCGCTGGGTGCCGCGCCTATTCCCACGATCTTGCCCGCCGTGATGAAAACGTCTTGTGCGGCATCGGTGCCGCTTGCCGGATCTATCAAACGGCCGTTTTTGATATGGATTTTCATGAAGACAGCTTCGAGCTGCGATTTTTGAGTTTTGAGTTCTGCTCACGGTTGTGGGTTTCACTCGAAACTCGAAACGCGAAACTCGAAACCAGCAACATCAGTTGCCCGCCAATATGCTCATCACCGCCATGCGGATCGCGATGCCGAAAGTCACCTGCGGCAGTATCACCGACTGGTTGCCGTCAGCGACCGCCGAGTCGATTTCGACGCCCCGATTCATCGGTCCTGGATGCAAAACGATTGCGTCGGGTCTGGCGAGCGCAAGTTTCTCTGCGGTCAGCCCGTAAAACTTGAAAAACTCCTGCGGCGACGGCAGAAATGAGCCCTGCATGCGCTCGTTTTGCAGCCGTAACATCATCACCACGTCGACGTCTTTCAAACCCTTTGCGAGGTCGTGATAAACATGCACGCCAAGAGTGTCGACGTTCGACGGCAGCAGCGTTTTGGGGCCGATTACGCGCAGCTCCGGAACTCCGAGCGTCGTCAGCGCGTGAATTTGCGAGCGCGCTACACGCGAGTGGAGCACGTCGCCGACGATTGCCACGCGCAACTTGGTGAAATCGCGCTTGTAATGGCGGATGGTGAACATGTCGAGCAGACCCTGCGTCGGGTGCGCGTGGCGCCCATCGCCGGCATTGATAACGTGTATGTCCTCGCCGACATGGCGCGCGATCAGATAGGGTGCTCCGCTCTCGCTGTGACGTACGATGAACATGTCGGCCTGCATCGCCGCCAGATTGGCCACTGTGTCGAGCACCGATTCGCCCTTGGTCTGCGATGAGACATTGATGGCAAGATTGATGACATCGGCCGACAGCCGCTTGGCTGCGATTTCGAACGTAGTGCGCGTGCGCGTCGAAGGCTCGAAGAAAAGGTTGAATATCGCCTTGCCGCGCAGCAACGGCACTTTTTTAACCTCGCGCTGCGTGACTCCGACGAACGATTCCGCGGTATCGAGAATCTGCTTGAGGATTTCTGCGGGCAGTCCCTCGATCGATAACAGATGATGCAGCTCGCCGCTTTTGGTCAGCTGCGGGTTACTGTTCAGAAACATCGTGCGCGCGTTCCCAATCGCCTAGTTTTTAGTTTGCAGGACCAGACGCAATGTATCGCGGTCAGCCTGCTCCAGATCGATGCTGTACTGCGCAGGGACTTCAAGCTCGGTGCCGACGAATTGCGGTGCAATCGGCAACTCCCGCCCGCCGCGGTCAACGAGCGTCGCAAGCCGGATGCTGGCCGGTCGCCCATAGTCAAACAGCTCGTTCATCGCCGCGCGTATGGTGCGGCCGGTATAGAGCACGTCGTCAACCAATATCAGGTCACGGCCTTCAACTTCGAACGGAATATCCGATGGCGCAACTTTATGCTTGAGTCCCTTATGCTCGAAATCGTCGCGGTAGAACGAAACATCGAGCGAGCCGTACGGCACTTCCAACGCGAGTGCGCGATGCAGGCGCGCGGCAAGCCATACTCCACCGGTGACGATGCCGATCAATCCGGTTTGTGGCGTGACGTGCGGGCGCATCTGCGTCGTGAGCGCGGCGAGCAATTGTTCGGCGTCAGGCAGGATGGGCGTCGTCATGGAATGCCGAAGCATCCAGGTAGGCTTGTAATATATGCTGTGCTGCGACCTGGTCAATGAGCGGCTTGCGCTTGCGCGATGCCACACCGGCCTCGGCCAGACTCGATTCGGCCGCGGCCGAAGTTAAGCGCTCATCGACGAGCTCGACCGGCAATCCGAAACGTGCACCCAGCTCGCGCGCGAACTTGCGCGCAAGACGCGATAGTTCATGCTCCACGCCGTCGAGATGAGCCGGCAATCCGACCACCAGTCGCGCGGGCTGCCATTCCTCAACCAGCTTATCGAGCGCGGCGTAACGCCGCTTTTTGTCCGCGGCGTTGATTGTCGTCAACGGGTGTGCGATACCGATAGCAGTGTCGCCGACCGCGGCGCCGATGCGTATTTCGCCGAAGTCGAACGCGAGAACGGTCGTGCTCATGCTGTGAGGCGTGAGGCGTAAGGCGTGAGGCGGGTCAGTGCGATGCATTTCCCTACGCATGTCCGGCGTTCTCTGAAAGGCTCGCGTAGTTGACGCCCAACAGTTCCATTGCCGCCGCGAGCCGTTCCTCGGACGGCAACTCGAAGATAACGTCATTGCGCGCTGCAACGGTAAGCCACGCATTTTGCGCCAGTTCGTGCTCCAGCTGGCCAGGCGCCCAGCCGGCATAACCGAGCGTAACCAATATCTGGTGCGGGCCGTCTCCGCACGCTACCGCCTGCAGGATGTCTTTGGAGGTAGTCAGGCCGATCTCGGAGCTGACCGCAAGCGTCGACTGCCACTGGCCGACTGGCTCATGCAGCACGAAACCCCGGTCGGTCTGTACGGGCCCGCCAAAGTGTACCGGGATCGAAATGCATTCTTTGGCCTTAGCCGGTATGCCGACCTGCTCGAGCAGCTTGGATAGCACCATATCGATCGGGCGGTTGACGACCAGCCCGAGCGCGCCCTGCTCGTTATGTTCGCAGATGTAGGTCAGGGTCTTGGAAAAATGCGGATCGGCCATATTGGGCATGGCGATCAGGAAATGGTCCTTGAGATTCACCGATTGCATTTTTGGGGTACCTATTCGCGCCGCCTCGCGCGGACCATCAGATCGGCGCTATTGTAAACGGGTGGCCGGCCCTTCACAATTAATTTGCGGCCCCAGATTGGCGCAGGCAGCGCTCGTTACTCGCTGATAAATCGTGCGAAATCCGAAATGTCGCGGGTCGGGTCGAGACGCGACGCGTGCCTGGCCAAAAATAATCCCTGGGCGCGGTTACCTGCGCCAGAACGCAGGCGTAAAGATGATCAGCAGGGTGAAAAGTTCGAGCCGGCCGAGGAGCATCGCAACCGTGCATACCCAGGTCTGGTAGTCGGTCAGCGCCCGGTAGGTCGTCGCCGGGCCGACCTGGTTAAGTCCTGGGCCCGTGTTATTGATGCACGCGATCACCGCCGTGAAGGCCGTAGTGGGATCCAGTCCGCTTGCCAGCAGCAGGAACGTCATCGCGATCACGCAGGCGCCATAGACCGACATGAAAGCGAGAACGGCGTACACGATCTGGTTCGGTACCACGTGGCCGCCGAACTTGACCGGCACCTGCGCGCTGGGGTGGATCAGTTTGAGCATTTCGCGCAAGCCCTGCTTCGCGAGCAGTTTGGCCCGGATCATTTTTATGCCGCCGCCGGTCGAGCCCGAACTCGATACGAAACAGCACAAAAACAACATCCACATCGGCGCGAATGCCGGCCATAGATTGAAATCGGTATTGGCGAAGCCGGTGGTGGTTGCGATCGAAACAGTATTGAAGCTGGCGTAGCGCAGCGCCGTCATGAAGTCCGTATAAAAGCCGTGCGACCACAGATATACGGCGATCATCACGCAGCTCGCCAATGTAATAAGCACGAACGTGCCGGCTTCGGGGTCGGCGCGATAGGGGCGCGGACTGCGTTCGCGCCACGCCAGAAAATGGGTCGCAAAATTGATGCCGGCGATCAGCATGAAAATGATGGCGATTGCCTCGATCAGCGGTGAGTCGAAATAGCCAAAGCTCGCGTCATGCGTTGAAAATCCGCCCAGCCCCATCGTCGAAAACGCGTGACATACCGCGTCAAACCAGGTCATACCGGCGATGCGGAAGGCAAAGATGCAGGCGATTGTGATAGCGGCGTAGATCAGCCACAACCCCTTTGCGGTCTCGGTGATGCGCGGCGTGAGCTTCGTTTCCTTCATCGGGCCCGGCGTTTCGGCCTTGTAGAGCTGCATGCCGCCCACGCCCAGGAGCGGCAGGATCGCCACCGCCAGCACGATCAATCCCATGCCGCCCAGCCAGACCAGCTGACAGCGCCAGAAATTGATCGAAGGCGGCAGCTTGTCGAGATCTGCAAGCACGCTGGCGCCGGTGGTGGTGATGCCGGACACGGTTTCGAAGTATGCGTCGGTAAAGCTAAGTCCGTCGAGGTAGAACATCAGCGGCAGCGTCGCAAATGCGGGCAACACCGTCCATACCAGAGATACCAGCAGAAATCCGTCGCGCAACTGCAGTTCGCGCCGGAAGCGCCAAGTCGCGAGGCGCATGAGCAGTCCGGCGGCTAAGGTGATCGCAATTGCCTTGTCATAGGAATTCTGGGCGTCGTCCTCATAGAAATGAGCGAGCGCGAATGGAGCCAGCATGGTGAGACTAAAGATCATTACCACCGCGCTGAAAACGTTGACGACGGGCGCGACACGTTCTACGACCGGTGGGAGCATGAGCGTGACCTAAGCTAGATGCAGTGGCTACAAAAAGCCGGCGCTGACCTGGAACAGCTTCTCGACTTTCGGCACCGTGCTTTTATTGACTGCGAACACGATCACGTGATCGTCGGACTCGATTACGGTGTCGTGATGCGCCATGATCACCTGCACATCAGTGGCGGCCCTCTTGTCGGGGCGTTCGAGTGCCGGGCGTTCGAGCTTGCGCACAATGGTGCCGATCGTCGCGCCTTTCGGCAGGTTGATTTCCTCGACGCGGCGGCCGACCACTTGTGAGGACTTGTAATCACCGTGCGCGATCAATTCGAGCGCTTCTGCCGCGCCACGCCGCAGGCTATGCACGGCGACGCAATCACCGCGGCGCACGCGTGCAAGCAGTTTGCCGATTGTTGCCTGCGCCGGCGAGATCGCGATGTCGATGTCGCCGGCCTGCAGCAGGTTGACATAGGCGCTGCGGTTGATCAGCGCAACCACTTTGCCTGCGCCCATGCGCTTGGCGAGCAGCGCCGACATGATGTTGCTCTCATCGTCGTTCGTCACTGCGCAATACAAGTCCATCTCGCCGATATTCTCTTCTTCGAGCAGTTCCTCGTCGGTCACATCGCCCGCCAGTACCAGCGCGTTACTCAGCTCTCCCGCGATACGCTCTGCATTCACCTTGTTGAATTCGATCAGCTTTACTTTGTAGTTCTTTTCGAGCGCCTTGGCCAGACGCTGACCAATGTTACCGCCGCCGCCGATCATAATGCGGCGTATGGGTTTGTCCATGCGACGCAATTCGCGCATCACCCCGCGGATATTTTCGGTGGCGGCGATGAAAAAAACTTCGTCGCCGGCCTCGATCACGGTGCGGCCTTCGGGGACGATTGGCGCATCCTGGCGGAAAATCGCCGCCACACGCGTCTCGACGTTGGGCATATGGCGCCGGATTTCCTGTAATTCGTGGCCTACCAAAGGCCCGCCATGGAAAGCGCGGACCGCGACCAGGCTTACTTTGCCGTCGGCGAACTCGAGCACCTGCAGCGACTCCGGAAATTCGATCAGCTTGACGATGTAATCGGTGAGAATTTGCTCAGGGCAGATTGCGAAATCGACCGCGAAGCTCTCGTCCGCGAAGATCTCCTGATGGGCAAGATAATCGGTGGCGCGGATGCGCGCGATCCGGGTCGGCGTGTTGAAAAGCGTCGCTGCCAACTTGCATGCGACGAGATTGGTCTCATCGCTGCGCGTGACGGCAAAAATCAGGTCGGCATCGGCGGCGCCGGCTGCGGCGAGCACCGACGGATGCGCGGCGTTGCCAACGATCGTGCGCAGATCAAGGCGGTCCTGCAACTGTTTCAGGCGCGCCGCATCGATGTCGATAATCGTGATGTCATTGGCTTCGGAACACAGGCTTTCGGCCACCGACGATCCAACTTGGCCTGCGCCGAGAATAATGATCTTCAATCGAGCGGCCTTCTCAGTGTGAACGCGAAAGTCCGCGATTTTAGTCTTGTTTAACGTGCGGGTAAAACGACATCGGTGCGCCGGTCTCGCGTGCGAGCGCTGTGGCATAATCAGCACATGCGGCGCGTCCACGGCAACCTTACGCGCATCCACGTGCCGAGCGCGCTCGCCCCTGGCGCCGAGATTCCGCTGCACAGCGCAGCCGCGCATCATCTGTTGCGCGTGCTGCGCGCCCATGTCGGCGATGAGATTGTCGTTTTCAACGGCGGCACCGAGTTTGCAGCCGCGATTACCCATATCGATAAACACGGTGTCAGCGTCAAGCTTGGCCCAGGCAACGCGGTCGACCGTGAATCGCCGCTTGAGTGCACGCTCGCACAGGCGATATCGGGTGGCGAGCGCATGGATTTCACGCTGCAGAAGGCAGTTGAGCTTGGCGTCGCGCGCGTGCAGCCGCTCTACAGCGAGCGCAGTATCGTGCGCTTGGACCCCGCGCGTGCGGCCAAGCGCAGCGCGCACTGGCGTCAAGTAATGATTTCGGCGTGCGAGCAGTGCGCGCGCAATATCGTCCCCGAATTAGGAGCGCCTGTGCCCATCATCGACTGGCTGAATGGGCTGGGGTTGGCGCAGCCGGAAGAGCTGCGCTGGTTGCTCACGCCGCATGCGCGCGCACGCTTGGCCGGGCGGCCGCAACCGCGCGTGGTCGTGCTGCTCGCGGGACCCGAAGGCGGCTTGTCGACGGCAGAAACCGAGTTCGCCCAGCTGCGGGGATTTATTGCGATGCGGCTGGGGCCGCGTGTGCTTCGCACCGAAACCGCTGCGCTGGCGGCGCTCGCTGCCGTGCAGACGCTGTGGGGTGATTTTTAGGCCGCTAAAACGAAAAGCCGGACACACGGCGTTGCAAGCATACCGCACGCCGCCGCTTCAAGCCCGCAATCGGTGTTTTCGCGGCTTTCCCTCGCGCGCGTTCTCGCATAATATCCGTTTGAATATTAAGGTTGCTCGCGTATCGCATGGCATTCTCCGTCCCCGCTGAGTTCGTCAAATCGTTCCGCTCCGCGGCGCCTTATATCCACGCCTTCGGCGGCCGCACTTTTGTGGTGGCGTTTGGCGGGGAAGTGGTCGCCGACAGCAGATTTATCGCTCTCATA
>DASYSI010000291.1:0-3888 GCA_036003485.1 Burkholderiales bacterium
AACGACAGCGCATTGAGCGCATCGGACCGGTTCAGCGTAATCAGCGCGAATTCTTCAACGCGAGTCAGTTCAATAGCCATGGTGGTCGCCACTCATCCTGTCAAAGCTTAGCCGCTAAGGACGCGAAGGACGCCAAGGAAAAATAAAATCGTCATAGGATCCAGGATTAACACGCGCAATATTTATCTGCATCGGATTCGAGACGGGGTTCAAACACACGGCAAAGAGCTGCATTCTATTCTGTCCTTTCCTTGCCGTCCTTCCTTAGCGTCCTTGGCGTCCTTAGCGGCGAAGCTTTACGCTTTTCGCTTCTCCGGACTCACCCAGCGCACCGGGGCGGGCGTAATCGTGCCCGCTTTCACCCTTGCGACGAGCTCGCGCTTCAGGATTTTGCCGCTCGCAGTCTGCGGGAACACATCGAGAGATATGAAATATTCGGGCATGTCGTATTTCGACAACCCGTGTTCATCCAGATGCGCGAGCATTTGATCCGCGTCGGCGGCTTTGCCGTCGCGCGTCACGACCGCGAGACATACGCGCTCGCCGAGCCGCTCGTCGGGAACCGGGAATGCGGCGGCCTTCAGCACCAGTGGATGCTTGACCATCAGATTCTCGATATGCGCCGGGTAGATGTTGTAGCCGCCGCGGATGATCATGTCTTTCTTGCGCCCAACGATCCGCAGGTTGCCGCGGGCGTCGAAACGCCCGAGATCCCCGCTCATGAACCAGCCGCCGGCGTTGAATGAATTCTCGGTCGCCGTCTGATCATTGAAGTAGCCGAGCATCAGCAATGCGCCGCGCGTGCCGATTTCGCCGATCTCGCCCGGTAGTGCCTCGCGGTCCGGATTTTCCGGGTCCCACAGGCGCGTTTCGTAGCCATGGCATGCGCGTCCGCACGTCGTCGTAATCACTTCGACGTCGTCGTCCGGAAACGTGTATTGGTGCGAACCATTTTCGGTCATGCCGTAGATGTTCTGCGGCTTGATGCCCATGTCGAGGAAAGCCTTCGCGGTCTGCGGCGGAATGGTGGATCCGGCCATATAGAAGATGCGGACGCGGCCAAGCCGGGTCATGCCGCGTCGCTTCATGTCGGCGATGATGTCCATCGCGTGCGTCGGCACGCCCATCACATAGGCCGCGCCGGTCTCGACGATCCAGTCGAGCGGCTTCATACCCGGCGGCAGATCGTTGACTACGACCTCGAAACCGGCGACCAGGCTTTGCTCGATCGCCACCGTCGCGATGTGATGCGACAGCGGGCTGTGACTGAACACGATAGTCTTGTCGTCATGGTGCCAGTCCCTGATCATCGCGCGACCGTTGGCGAGCAGCGTGTTGTCCGAATGCAGCACGCCTTTGGGCACTCCCGTGGTGCCCGAAGTAAACGCGAGATAAATGATTTTGTCGGGATTCAAATCCGGCGGCTTCGACGCCAATTCTGAATGCTGGTCCAGCGCGGGGAAACGAACGCTGCCTTGAGGCAAGGTCTGGTTCGTTTCGTGCTGTGCCAGATGGTAGATTTTTTTGACGCACGCGAGCTTGCGCGCCTGCACGAAGATGTCGCTGCGATCCGCATCGGCGCCGTAGCCGGGCTGCGCGAACAGCACCGCGGCCTGGATACGCGCGAGCAGTTGCACGATCTCGGCGACGGTGTAGTTTTGATGCAGCGACGGATTGCATACGTAGCCGTTTCTCGAACACGCAAGCTGCACGACCACGGCTTCGATGCGGTTGGACAGCCAAACACATACGCGCTGGCCGCCGCGAAGGCCGGCTTGATCCAGTTCAGCCGCGAGCGCATCGACCCATGCCAGAAGCTGCGACCAGGTGACGCGCCGCCGGCTGTCGCGCAGCGCATAGGCATCGGGCCGCACGCGCGCGTGGCCGGCAAGCAGCGTGTACATCGTGTCCGAGCGCCACACGCCGCTTGCATAATATTCGCGCGCGGTGTGTGGATCGTGCAGCGTCAGTATCGTGCTCATGTCAAGTCAAAACGAAAAGCTACGCCACAGAGGACGCCAAGAACGCTGAGGAAAAACAAATCTGCATGCAAAAATAAATCCATCGTCGACCTTTGACCCACGCTCTCGTTTTCAATCTAACCATGAAATCATATCGATCTTGCTTTTACTTTGCGTCCTTTGCGGCAAGGCTTCTGAACTTGTATTAGTGTCCGAACTTGTCAGGGTCGGGTTTGCGTTTTTCGCGGAATGCCGCGCCGAGCTCCTGCGATTCGTCGCTGTCGAGATACAGCCGCAATAAGAGATCATGCGAGATGCGGCCCAGGCCGCCGACGCCGGTATGGCGCGCGGTAAAAGCGGCCTTCAGCGACGCGAGCGCGAATGCGCCACGCTCGGCAATTTCGAGCGCCATCTTGCGCGTTTCTTCCTTGAGCTTTTCGTCGGGCACCACCTTGTTGATGAGCCCGATCTCGAGCGCTTCGCGCGCGCTTAACTTCGGGTTCATGAACCACAGCTCTTTCGCCTTCTTCTTGCCGACGAGGTCTTCGAGATACCACGTGCCATAGCCGGCGTCGAAGCTGCCCATCATCGGTCCGACCTGGCGAAACACCGCGCTTTCTTTCGCAATCGTGAGATCGCACATCACCTGCAGCACCTGGCCGCCGCCGACCGCGAAACCGTTGACGCAGGCGATCACCGGCTTCTGCAGTCGGTCTATGCTTTCGTAAATCTCGAGCGTCGGCAGCATGCCGGCGTAAAGCGTGCTGTCCTCCATCCCTTCCTTGCGCCCGCCGATGCAGAAGAACTTGTCGCCGGCACCGGTGATCACGAGCACACGCGTGCGCGTTTCGCGCCGGATGTCATTGATGCAGTCGCGGATGTCGTGACACATCTGCGGCGTGAACATGTTGCCATCATCCGGGCGATTGAGCGTGAGCCAGCCGATCGGCCCGTCTTCCTGATATAGAATGGTTTCAAAAGCCATGAGCGTTGCCAATAAGAATGGGAATTTAGGAACGAAGGGCCGGCCAGTACGGCTGACTGCCACCATCGTATCTTAATTTATCTCGCCGCAAAATCCCGCCGCGCCCGTTCAGCAGGAAATGCTTTCGATATTTTTGGGATCGGGATTCAATTCGCCGGCGTCGATGCGTTTGATAAGCGCAGTCAACGCCGCATGCGCCGGCGCCGGCACGCCAAACGCCTCGCCCTTGGCGGCGACCAATCCGTTGGTAAATTCGATTTCCGAGCGCCGCCCGCGCGCGAGATCGCGGCCTACCGAAGATTGCGAAGGCTCCAGCAGCGTTGCCATCCATGCCGTCAGCCCGGCCTGTACTGTCTTCAGCGCCGACGTGTTTCCGGTGCCCGCGGCATACCAATCATCCGGCGCAATGCCGAGGACGCTGCCCAATTCGAAACCCTGCGCGCGACCGACTGCGATCGCCTCCGCCGCGAGCCTGATGCCCAAGCGATGCGCGGTGCCGCGTTCGACGTAGACAGTCCGGTTGTCCAGTCCGGTGGCGCCCAGTATTCCGTGCGTGATGCTGTTGGCCGTGAGCTTGGTCCAGCGTTCGCCCCACAGGTTTTGCGTGACCTTCGCGGTATCCACTGCGCCGAGGATGGAAGCCAGCTCAGTCACGCGCTGGGTGATGCGTCCGTGGACTTCACCGACGCGGAATACCGTGTGGCGGTCGCCGCCCGGCTGCTGATAGCGGCTGATGTATCCGGGCTTGAAACAGTTGACGCTGATCGTGCTCAACGCGCAGCCCACTGTCCTGCCCCATCCGGCAATCCCCGCGATGCGCTCTTCATTGATGCCGTTCTGCATCGATACGACGTACCCTCGAGGTGACAGGTACTGCTTGATCATCTGCGCTGCCCACTCGGTATCGTACGATTTGGTGCAGATGATCGCGATATCGACCGG
>DASYSI010000292.1:0-14051 GCA_036003485.1 Burkholderiales bacterium
TCCATCGCTCGACATGGCGCACGATCGCATTCGCGTCATGGACGAGCAGGGGATCGACGTCGAAGCCCTCAGCATCAATCCGACCTGGTACCAGCTCGACCGCGATCGCGCGGCGCAGGTCGTCAAAATCCAGAATGAGAAACTCGCCGAACTGTGCGCGTCGCAGCCGGATCGCTTCGTCGCATTCGCCTCTCTCGCGTTGCAGTATCCCGACCTTGCAGTGCAGCAGCTCGAACACGGTGTCAAAAAACTCGGTTTGCGCGGCGCTGCGATCGGCGGTAACGTCGCCGGCGAGAAATTTGCCGATGCTAAGTTTCATCCGGTATGGGCGAAAGCGCAGGAGCTCGGGGTGGTGCTTTTTATCCATCCGCAGGGCGTGCCGGAGCTCAATAAAAAGCTCGCAGGCAACGGCGTGCTGGAAAACGTCATCGGCAACCCGCTCGACACCACCATTGCGCTTTCCCATCTGATCTTCCAGGGGACGCTCGATCGATTTCCCGGACTCAAGATCTGCGCGGCGCACGGCGGCGGCTACATCGCGTCGTATGCGGACCGGTCGGATCACGGTTGTCTGACCTTTCCCGACAGGTGCGATAAAAATATCGTGCTGAAGAAAAAACCGACTGAATATTTGAATCAGATGTACTTCGACTCGCTCATATTCGGCTCCGAAGCACTGCGGCATCTGGCGGCGCAGGTCGGCTCGAGCCAGATCGTATTGGGCACCGACTATCCGTTTCCGTGGCAGGACAAAGCGGTGGATCACGTTCTCAATACGCCGAGCCTGAACGACGCCGAGCGCGCGGCGATACTCGGCGAGACCGCCGCAAAGTTGCTTGGCATCCGATCCTAGCAATCGCTTGCCATCCGCTTGGAATTAATTGATTGCCGGAGAAAAGGCACGCTATGAGCATGGGAAAAAGATTCAGAACGCTGTTGAAGGAGAAGAAGTTCATCACGAGCATGGGGATCGATACCCCGGTGCATGCCAAAATCGTGGAGAAAGCCGGCTTCGATTACGCTTACCTCGGCGGATATGACGTGTCGCTCACGCTGCTGGGACTGCCTGACATGGGCCTCATCACCGAAACCGAAATGGTGGCCGCCGCGCGCAACGTCGCGCATGCGGTCGACATACCGGTCGTGTGTGACGCTGACACCGGTTACGGCAACGCGATCAATGTCATCCGCACCGTGCAGAATTTTGAGGCCGCTGGCGTCGCGGCGATCCATATCGAGGATCAGGTCAGTCCGAAGCGATGCGGGCACGTCGCCGGCAAAATGATTATTTCGCTCGACGAAGCAGCCGGCAAACTGAAAGCTGCACTCGATTCGCGCAAAGACCCGGACTTCGTGATCATCGCGAGAACCGATGCGGTCGCCGCCATCGGGGGCGGACTCGACGAGGCGATCAGGCGCGGTAAAGAATATGCGCGCATCGGCTGCGACATGGTGTTTTGCGAATTTCCATCGGCGGACCTGGAATATCCAAAACGATTCGCGCAGGCAATGCACAAGGCGTATCCCGGGTTTCCGCTTTATTTCAACTACTCGGCTAATCTGGGATGGCACCAGTTTCCGCTGACGACCTTCGAGGCCCTCGCCGACATCGGTTACAAAGCGATGCACGTATCGCTTGCATGCCTGCGCCCGAGTCTGCTGGCGGTATGGGACTACGCGGCAGACCTGAAAGCGCGCGGCGTACAGGCGGAGATCGACCTCGAGAAAAAAGTGCTTGCGCATCCGCTCGGCACGATCAACGATTTTGCCGGATTTCCGAAGTTCAAAACGTGGGAAGCGAAGTACTTGCCCATCGCAGAAGTCGAAAAGAAATATTCAAACCGTCATGTGCCATAAATCAATCACAAAGGAGAGGGAATGACTACTCGCAGGGAATTCATCAGAGACACAGCCGGCGCGCTGGCCGGCATAACCTTTACCGGTTGCGGTCTGCTTGGCACTCCCCGGGCACAGGCACAGTCAAAACCGGCAGTGCGACGCCGAGAAGTGGTGATCAACGGCCGGCGCGTGAAAACCATCGATGTGCACTCGCACTGCGAGATTCCGGAGGCGATGGCGCTGACTGGGCGCAAGCTCGGCGATGCCGTGAAGGGACAGCGCGAGATGACGATCGTAGTGCAGGATCGTCTGCGCGCGATGGACGAACAGGGCATAGACATCGAGGCGCTCAGCATCAATCCGTCGTGGTATCGCGCGGAGCGCGAGCTCGTGACCCAGGTCATCAAAATTCAGAACGAGAAGCTCGCCGAGCTGTGCGCCGCGCACCCCGACCGTTTCGTCGCTTTTGCATCGCTCGCACTGCAGTTTCCGGACCTCGCCGTGCGCCAGCTCGAGGAAGGCGTCAAAAAGCTCGGATTGCGCGGTGCCGCCATCGGCGGCAGCGTGGCGGGAGAAGAATTTGCCAGTCCGAAATTTCACCCGGTCTGGGCGAAAGCAGAAGAGCTTGGCGTACTGCTTTTCATCCATCCGCAGAGTACCCCCGAGCTCGCGAACCGGTTTAAAGGCAACGGCTGGCTGTCCAACACGATCGGCAATCCGCTCGACACTACGATCGCGCTCTCGCACCTGATTTTCGAGGGAACGCTGGATAAATTCCCCGGACTCAAGGTTTGCGCAGCACATGGAGGCGGCTTTCTGCCTTCCTACGCGCCGCGATCCGATCACAGCTGCTTTGTCTCACCCGCGGGATGCGACCCCAAAATCGTGCTGAAGAAAAAGCCGACCGAATATCTGAATCAGATGTACTTCGACTCGCTCGTATTCACCTCCGAGGCGCTGCGGCACCTGGTTGCGCAGGTCGGAACCAGCCAGATCGTCATGGGCACCGACCATCCCATACCGTGGCAGACCGAGGCCGTGGACCATATACTCAAGACGCCGAGCTTGAGCGACGCCGAGCGCGCAGCGATACTCGGTGAGACTGCCGCTAAGCTGTTGGGTATCCGGTTATAAATGACAAAAGATTGACCACACCATCGAGCGGGCGTAGCATGATTTCACGCTCAGCAAGAATCGTTTCCTGACGTTTGTTCAGGCAAAGAGCGTGCCCGTTCGACATTAACGCTAGCTCGCGTCACCCACAGGCACTGGCTTTTTTTATCGATATCTATTTTCATCGACCGGAGAACTCATATGGAGCAACGAACCATCCGCATGATCATCGAGGATCAGGAACTCCTCACCGCACCGGCGACAATGACCGTGAGCGAAGCGGCTCGCCGGATGAAGCAGCGTCATGTCGGAGCGGTCATGGTGGTGGAACACGATAAGCTCGTGGGAGTGTTCACCGAACGCGACGCACTGTTTCGCGTAGTTGCGGACGGGATGGATGGGGAAACGACTCACCTCGCCGAGGTCATGACGCGCAACCCGAAGAGCATCCATCCGGATAAACCTTTCGCGTATGCACTGCAGATGATGCACGAGGGCGCTTTTCGACACGTGCCGGTGGTCGAAGACGACCGTCCCGTCGGCATCGTGTCCGCGCGCGACGCGCTGGGCCCGGAACTGGAGGCTTTCGTCTACGAGTTGCTGCGCAAGGAGCAGGTCGCGGACATTCTAGCTTAGCGGAAGTTATTGGAAGTTACGCCGACAGCGGCAGCGTAACGACCTTGCCGGTTTCCGCGGCAAGCTGGATCGCAAGCGTCGTTTCGAGTGTTGTGCGCGCTTCGCGCGGCGTAGCGAGCGCGCATTTCTTTCCTGTTACGAGGTGATCGAGCCACGCGCGCGTCTCGTTCGCGATCGCGCCCCATAATTCACCGAGTGCCCAGTCTCCGGGCGTGCCGCTGTTCAGGAACACCATATTCACGTAGTGATCCGGCAGGTAAACGTGCGGGACGCCTTTGTTGGTGTACATCATCTGGTCGGTGTGATCGCCGTCGAGCAGTATCACCCCTTCGGTACCGAGAATTTCGAAACGCGTCGCGTGTCCTAGAGCCGGATACTTCTCGGGCAGCGCATAACTCACTCCGAGATTCACCACCGCGCCGTTGGAATAAGTGATGATGGCCCAGTTCACGTCATCCACGTCGTAGCCCGCAGCCTGGAGCACGCCTTTCTGCCCGCGCGCAAAGACTTCGACTGGATGAGCGCCTTCGAGCAGCCAGTTCATGAGATCGACATAGTACGTGAGCGCGTCCACGACGGGCGTGGCCTGCGGATTGCGCCGCAGAATCGCGAGGCCGTTCGAGCGGTTGTTGTAAACGCGCGCCGCCGCGCCGGTCACCGTGCCGAGTCGTCCCTGCAGAATCTGCTCCTTGGCGAGCAGATAGCGCAAGTCTTTATAGCGCCGGCTGTAGCCTACGCGCATTTCAACGCCTTTCTTTGCCGCCGCAGCGATGATGCGGTCGGCGTCGGCGAGGTTGAGTGCAATCGGTTTTTCCACCAGCACGGGTTTACCGAGCTCGAGCGCCTGCAGCACGGGCTCGAGGTGCTCGCCTTCGCTGGTCGAGACGATGACGGCATCGACATCGGAACGCGCGATGATTTCCAGATTGTCGGCCGAATGGACATGCGCGCCGACTTTCTCAGCAAGCGTCCTTGCATTGCCTGCGTCGAGATCGGAGACCGCGACAAAATTGACTGCCGGATGCTCCAGCGCCTGCCGCGCGCGCATCGATCCGATTCGGCCTGAGCCGATGACCGCTATCCCGAGTTGCTTGCGTTGTGCCATTAAGTTTTTCCCATGCAAACCGCGCATCAATCAGCCTTGATTCCCATTTCCTTGATGACTTTTGCCCACAATGCGGTTTCCGCAACGATGGTGGCGCGAAATGCTTCGGGCGTGCTTGCTATGATTTCGGCGCCTTCGCGCGCGACTCGTTCGCTCACGTCAGGGGCGCGCGCGGCTTTCACTACATGCGCGTGCAGCAGCTCGATGATGTGGTGTGGGGTCGACGCGGGCGCGAGCACACCGACCCAACTGCTGTACTCGTACTGCGGCACGCCCGATTCGGCGACGGTCGGCACGTCGGGCAACTGGGGCAGGCGCGTGCGGGTCGTGACCGCGAGCGCGCGCAATCTGCCCGCCGTGATTTGGCCGCCGGCAGCCACCAGCGATTGGATGGTCAGCTCGCACTCGCCCGAGATCACTGCGATTATCCCAGGCCCGCCGCCTTTATAGGCGACGTGCGTCATGTCGGTGTGAGTGTAGTACTTGAACAACTCGGTTGCCAGATGCGGGAGCGTGCCCGGGCCCGCCGATGTATATTTAATCGTGCCCGGTTTTGCTTTCGCGAGCGCGATCAGTTCTTTCACGTTGTGCACCGGCAGCGACGGGTTCACGAATATGACGCTCGGCGTGGTGACGACGAGCGAAATCGGCGCAAAATCCCGCTGCGGCTGGAACGGCAGCTTGGAAAAGAGGCTCGGATTGGCGACGATGGGAACAGTGTTGATGAGCAGCGTATAGCCGTCACCCGCAGCGCGCGCGACGATTTCCATGCCGATGTTGCCCGACGCACCGGTGCGATTGTCAATAATGACACTCTGGCCGAGCGACTCCGTCATCTTCGGCACAATCAATCGCGCGACTGCGTCCACGCTGCCGCCTGGCGGGAACGGCACCACCATGCGGATCGGCTTGGCCGGCCATGGCTGCGCCGGCGCCAACGTGGGTGCAACGACTGCGATTACAAACAACATCGCAGCGATCGCTGCTTCAGTCCATGCTCTCATTCTGCCCTCCCAAGTTTGAAACGCCATCGGCTCAGCAAAAAACAGTGACCGACGACACATCAGGCGCAAATTCGTAGAGGCGCGCGCGATTTGCGACGAGAATGCGCGCACGCCGTGACGGCAGCGATAACGGCGGCTGCACGTTGCGCTTTCCGGAAATCGGATTCATTCGGGCTTGATGCCGGCTTCGCGCGCGACTTTCGCCCATTTGGCGATCTCGTCGCGGATGAAAGCGCGCGCTTCCTCCGGAGTGCTCCAGAGCGGATTCGCGCCCTGGCTCGCGAGGTATTTTTTCATGTCGGCCGAGCGCATGATTCTTACGACTTCGGTGTTGAGCCGGGCAATGATTTCGCTCGGAGTCGCCGCCGGCGCCATCATGGCGCTCCACGGCGACGCGATAAGGCCGGGCAGCCCCGCTTCGTTCAATGTCGGGACATCGGGTAACACCTCGGAGCGATGCGCGTCGGCCACGGCGATCGCCCTCAGGCGTCCGGCTTTGATGAATTGCAGTAACGTCGGCAGGTTGATGAAAGCCATGTCGTCCTGTCCGGCGAGCAGCTCGACGAGCGCGGGTGCGCCGCCCTTGTAGGGGACCAACGCGAGGCTCACGCCCGCGCGCAGCCGAAACATTTCCGTCAGCAGATGCTGCAGTGTCCCGAGGCCGGGCACTGCCGCATTGAGCGTTCCCGGGCGCGACTTCGCGAGCGCGATCAGCTCGCGCGGAGATTTTGCGGGCACCGACGGGTGAAGTGCGAGCACGATCGTGATATCGGCGAGCAGCGAGACCGGAGTCAAATCCCTCAACACGTCGTATGGGACTTTCGCACGCAGGGCGAGCCCGGCCGCGAGCGAGCTCGTGTTGCTCACGAGCAGCGTATAGCCATCGGGTGGCGCTTTCGCGACCGCGTCGGTGCCGATCAGCCCTCCGGCACCGCCGCGGTTTTCGATGACCACCGGCTGTTTGAGTAGCGGCGCGAGGCGGTCGCCGACAGCGCGCGCAATGATGTCGTTGGTGCCGCCGATTGGAAAAGGCATGATGATCTTGATGACTTTGGACGGATAGCTTTGCGCTGCAAGCGGCGCAGCAATTGCGGCCATTAGCACGGCCGCGAGCCGTGCATGGTATCGCGCTGCAATTGGCATCGTATTTTTCGTGGATTGCCGAACTGAGACGGTCTACTCGCGAAGCGGCAGCGCCTTGTCCGGAGGCAGCGCCACTTCGTGTGCCAGGAGTGTCATCGCGATCATGATGTAATAACCGATCAGCGCTCCCAGCTCGATGGCGCCGCGCGTGCCGAACGCCTGCACCACGGCTTCATAGACGGTATCCGGAACCTTGCCATTCCGGAGCAGCTCGGTTGCGAAATCGTACACCGCAGCTTCGTCGGGCTGCATCGCATTGGGACGGTGTTTTTCTTTGATTGCGTCGATAATACTTTGAGCGAGGCCGCCCTTCTGCGCGTGCGATTCGTGCGCGTGCCATTCGTACTGGCATGTGTAGTGTCGGGCCGTGATCAGAATCGCAAGCTCGGAAAGCCGCGGCGGGAAAAGCGTTTTGTAACGCAGGTATTCACCGAGATGCTGTATACGATGCGCAAGCTCGGGCACGTGCATCAGTGCGAGAAAGGGTCCGCGCACCCCGGCACGCGGGCCGGCGGCAATCGTATCGTAAACCTGGCGCTGGTCTGCAGACAGCTTCGCGGGCTCGATCACAGGAAGTCGGCTCATTTTTATCTCCCTCTTAGGAATCGGATGTCATACTGGAGTTTATCAGGCGATCGTCTCTGCGCCTCGGGCGTGCCGGTCGCATGGTAATCCAAATTGGATTGTCGGTTTACGAGCGTGCCCGCCACAAACGCGAAGCCCCGCGACGAATCCGCAGGGCTTCACAGGTTTGCCACTTGCCGTGGCGTCATTTCGTCACGTCACCGTGACGCATGCCGGTCCGTTATGACCGGCTTCAGAGTGGTGCTGTCGTAATTTTCATCGATAAGTCTGCTCTCCATTCACGAATCCACACTACGCCTGGCCCTCCGCGGGGAGTCAAGCGGCGCGACTCGCATCGCACTTTGTCGTCTGCTCCAGTTCACCGGTTCGAGATAATCCTCAAACATCGTGTCGAGGGTGGTCGCCGCCCGTTCGCTTCAGGTACACCCGCAATATGGGGCGCGCACAACAGCGAACACTAATGCAGCAACCTGATCAGCAGTGGTTAGTCTGAGAATCCACCCCGAGCCGAATCACCAAAGCACTTTCAGTTGACTCCTTTCGCGCGTTCGCGTCAAGTTGCATCGGTGACGAATTGCACACTTAGAAAAATAAAAGTTCACTGCCGGTGCGAGACCAGATCCTGTTTGCCTGCCAGGGATGCGCGATTACCGATTGTCTACTCGGCCTTGATATTCGCGTCTTTGATGACCTTGGCCCACTTTCTGGTTTCAGCATCGACGTAAGCAGCCAGTTGCTCGGGCGAGCTCGGCGCCGCGACGATTCCCGATTCGAGCAGCCGTTTTTGTACTTCCGCAAGCGCAAGAATTTTCACGACTTCGGTGTTGAGGCGGGCAACGATGTCTTTGGGCGTGCCGGCCGGCGCAAACAGTGCGTACCAGTTATTGACTTCGAAGCCTTTGAGCCCGGCCTGTTCCATGGTCGGCAGCTCTGGCATCAATTCAAAGCGCTGATTGCCCGTCATCGCCAAGGCGCGAATCTTTTTGCCCTGAATCGATCCCACAGCCGTCGACACCGTTGAAAACACGAGCTGCACATTTCCTGCAATAAGATCGAGCATCGCGGGTGCGCCACCCTTATAGGGTATGTGCACGAGCTTTGCTCCGGTAAGCGCGTTGAAAAGCTCTCCCGCGAGATGGTCCGTGGCGCCGGAACCTGAGGATCCGTAGTTGAGCTGGCCGGCGTGGGATTTTGCAAAAGCGACGAACTCTTTTACGTTCTTGACCGGAAGCGAAGGGTGCACCACGAGCACGTTCAGCGCGTTCGCGACGCGTGCGACGGGGACGAGATCTTTCTTTGGATCGTAGGCCATTTTGCTGTAGAGGCTCACATTGATGGCGATCGGCCCGACGGAGCCGATCACAACCGTGTATCCATCCGGAGGGGACTTGGCGACGAGGTCGACACCGATCATGCCGCCGGCGCCGCCGCGATTGTCGACCACCACCTGCTGCCCGAGTTGCGAGGACAGCCTGGGGGCGATGATGCGCGAGGTGATATCGGTGCCGCCGCCGGGAGCGAACGGGCTGACCCACCGGATCGCGTGCTGGGGCCACGTCTGCGCGAAAACCGAACCTGTCACCACCATCGCGGCAAACCCGCAGAGCCACCGTGTCGTCATTTTTTCCACCGGGTTCCCTCGATGCCTCGCTCAGATTCCAGCCCGCAGCGTGATCGCTCGCATGTTACGCGAACCAGACGCGCTCGAGCAAACTTACACGGCTACGCGCGTTTGCGCAGGCATGCGATCATAGCGATCGTTTTTCACTCCCGAGGTTCGCATGCCAGACGACTTCAACAGACCCGCGGCTGACGTGTTCGAAGCCGCGCGCACGCGCCGCTCGATCCGTGCGTACAAAGGCGATCCCGTCGCCATCGAAACCGTGCGCGAAATCGTGGCGCTCGGGTGTCGCGCGCCGAGCGGTTCCAACATCCAGCCGTGGCGCGTGCATGTGCTGACGGGCGCGACGCTCAAACGCATCTCTACGGCGATGCGGCGCGCATTCCTCAATGACGAGCCGGGGCACAAGCGTGATTACAACTATTACACCGATCCGATCGTAGAGCCTTATCTCGCGCGCCGGCGCGAGTGCGGATGGGGTTTGTACGGGATTCTCGGAATCGAGCGCGGCGCGCATGCAAAGTCGAAGGCGTATCGCGCGACCAATTACAATTTCTTCGGCGCGCCGGTAGGACTCATCTTCACGATCGACCGTAAACTCGAGAAAGGAAGCTGGCTCGACTACGGGATGTTTCTGCAGACGATCATGCTTGCGGCGCGCGCACGCGGATTGCACACATGCGCGGAAGCTGCCATCGCAAGTTTTCCCGATGTCGTTCGCCGCGAGCTTGACCTAACGAGCGATAGTGTCGTGATCTGCGGCATGGCGATGGGTCACGCCGATCCGGATGCCGTCGTGAATACTTTCCAGCCGTCGCGAATAACGCTCGACGAGTACGCGGTGTTTCTCGATTGATTTTGCGGCAACCGCGCAAGTTGGCGTTATCACACGCATCATCGCGCAAAGAGCGCGCGCTTTTGAGGCGACGTTTAGCGGTGTGTTATTTCTTCTCCTTCTTGTCGTCGTCTTTCTCGTTGTCTCGACCGCGCCCCCGCTGCGATTCCTGCCCGCCGCGTTGCGGCGCAGGTGAAGCGACGGGCGCTTGGCGCGGCGCCGCGGCCGGAGCTGCCGCTGGCGGCGCGGGCTGTGGCTGCGGCGCGGCTTGAGGCGCCTGCGGCACGTCGCGTTGACGAACTATCGGAGCGGGTGGCGGAGCAGGGTTGTTGAACCGCGGTTCGGCTGGCGCGGCGCGCGGAGGCGCTGGCTGTTGCGGAACGACGCTGGGTGCTGCGGTCGGCGGCGGTCCTGCGCGGTTTCCCTGTGCGCGATCGGGCGCGCCACGTTCGCGCTGCTGTGGCGCAATTGAAGGCGGCGCTGCCGCGGGACTCGATGGTACTGCAGCAGGACTCGTCTGCGCTGCGGGAGGTACGCTCGGTCGTCCGAAATCGCGTTCACGCTGCGCGGATTGCGGCACATTCGCCGGCGGGGTGGGGACAGGACTCGTTTGCGCTGCGGGAGGCATGCTCGGTCGGCCGAAGTCGCGCTCGCGCTGCGCCGGTGGCGGCACGTTCGCCGGTGGCGCAGCGACAGGACCTGGCTGCGCTGCAGGAGGCACGCTCGGTCGGCCGAAGTCGCGCTCACGCTGCGCGGGTTGCGGCACGTTCGCCGGTGGCGTAGCGGCAGGACCTGACTGCGCTGCGGGAGGCACGTTCGGTCGTCCGAAGTCGCGTTCACGCTGCGCGGGTTGCGGCACGTTCGCGGGTGGCGTTGCGGCAGGACCTGACTGCATTACCGGAGGCACGTTCGGTCGTCCGAAGTCGCGCTCACGCTGCGCGGGTTGCGCGGGCGGCGCAGCGGATGGCGTACCCGCTCCCACGCTTTGCGGCGACTGGCGCGTCGGCTCGCCTGCCCGACGCTGTGCAGCCGGCGGCGGCCCGGCGGTCCCTCGCCGCATTTCCGTGGGTATGGCTTGGGGCGCCTGATTGCCGACGACGCGCACGGTCGGAGCGGTTGGCGACGGCGTATTCGCTACGATCGCGGAACGCTCGAGCGGGCGGCCCGGGTTGCGCTGGAGCAGCTCGACGCGCTGCGCAACCGGCGCAATCGGCGCCGGCGGCGCCGCACGCGCGACGACCTCACGCCGCACGATTTCCTCTGACGGCCTGCGATTGGTCGTCGGCGAACCACCCAGCATGCCCGTAGATGTCGGCGCAACAGCGGCGACGCTCGTCACCTGGCCACGCCTGACAAGTTCCTGCGTCACCGGCACCATGCTTCTTTGTACCGGTTGCGATCGCGCGAACACGGTCGGCGCGACAGCGGTCACCGCATTCGGAACCTGCGCGTTGCGATAATTTACCTGCGTCACGTTCGTCGGGTTGTTGTAGATGTTGTTGATCACGGTCGTGTTGACGATCGTATTGCTGATGTTGACGTTGCGCACATAGTCGCGGCTCGCGCTATAAGCGGGGCGATAGACCTCGCCGGGTGCCAGCGGGAACCAGCCGATGCCGCCACCCGCCGGGCCCGAGGAAATCGACAGACTGAAGTTCGAACCGCCGATGAATGCCACGAGTGCCGGCGCATAGACGGGCCGCACGTTGATGGGACCGGGCACCCATCCCCAACGGGCGCCGAAGATGGCCCAACGGCCGTAGTGAAATGGTGCGAAACCCCAGGGCGCGTCGTCGACCCACGTCCAGCCCCAGGGGTCGATCCATGACCAGTGGCCATAGCGGTACGGCGCCCATTCGCGCGGTATATCGCGCGGAAACCATACGTTGCCGTAGCCGCCGGCATCGTCCCAAGAGCCGTATTGGTCGAGATCTGCATAACCGATCACCTCAGGTGACACATAGCGCGCGGAAAACGCACGTTCGCTGCGGCGATCGCGATCGAACGACCACCGATCGAATTCATCGACCGGAGCGAGCGAATAAAATTCGCTCGCGCGCAGATCGCGTCCGTAGGAGCGCGCTACGTCGTTCGCGCGAAGCGTGAACGCTGCACCTTCGCCATACACCTCGCCCGCGCCGCTGCGCACGGAGACTGTCGTTGCGTCCGCACGCGAATCCACCTCAATGCGATAGTCGCCTGCCTGCCGGATCGTGAACGCGAGATTGGGCGTGGCGATTTCGATAACTTCGTCATTGCGCAGCGTGCGCGCGTGCACATTGACGCGTCCCTGCGCCAGTTGGAGCTGGATCGTGCGATCGTCAAGGTTCAGCAGCTGCACGCTTGTGTATTCGTCGAGACGGACCGTCGCCACACCGAATTGCAGTTCGGTGCGCGCAGCGTTGTCGGTCCACAAACTGTCACCGATAGTGATCGGACGATTGAGCCGCGCTTCGACCCATGTGTTGTCGCCGGCGGGTGCGAAGCTCACCGGTCCCTGCAGATAGCTAAGACGTGCCGCGCGTATGGGTGGATCGGCTTGTGCGAGCGCGGCGAATGCGAGCATACTGATCGCCAGCACGGCGCTCGCGATGCGGCGACCTGCGTTATTTGGCAATTTCATTGGGTAACTCCTCCATCGTTTCCGGTGAGATCAACTCGGTGCCGGATGCATGCGCTTTGTCGCATGCGCACGACAGGTTGTCTGGTACCGCATCGGCAACCTGCATACGCCTTGTGCAATACAACGCCTTAAAGCGTCGATTGGATGACGCGTCTTGTCAGTGCGAAGGTGGGACAATGGCCACGACGGCGGGGTTCCGCCGTGCCTGCGCTTGATGCAATTTGTTACAAGTCTCGGTTTATTTTTTATTAACAGAATTCGCGTTCGGTGAAATAGTGTGTGGCGGCGACAGGACGGACGCTGCTTCGCGCCGGCAGCACTCACCGATCTGTTGTCGGGTCGCGCTGGATTGATCGTGCTGCGCCGGGCACGTCGTTGAACGATTGCGCGCGGGCATTCAAAGCTCGGAGCGCTATTGTTTGCGCAAGACCCGAATGATCTCGGCCGTGTCCGGAAAGCGGCCCTCGCGGTGCTTGGAAAAAATCAGAACACCGTCGGTCGCAACATCGAAGACGCCGCCACTACCCTTGATAAGTTCCGGCTGCACTCCGAATTTCTCAAAAATATCGGCCGCCAGACTGGAGGCGCGCGGCAGATAATTTCAACTCGTGCAATATTTGATCGTGATATGCATCAGAGTTCTCCTGCCTTAAAGCGATACCCATCATTGAACATCGTGCGTAATTCAGTGCGTCGGCACTCGCGCACCCGCGCGCAGCAGGTTAATGCTATCTGTCTCGAACAATTCTTTCAATTGCGCGGCGGCTTGCTGCGAGGTCTGGATGAGTTGCGCTTCGTCGTGGTGGATCGCGTGCTGCGCCTCGAGCTGTGCCTCGTCGTGCTGCTTGAACAACGTCACCGCGCGTTGCGCCGCGGCTACGCCGAGGCCGAGTCGCAGCAGCGCCTGATGCGCCACTTCGAGGCTGGACGGAAACGTCTCGCGATAGATCAGCTTCACGCCGAGATCCCGCAAGCGAAAATAATGCACGCGGTTGCGTGCGCGTGCAAGCATCGGCAAGTTGGGAAAATGCCGGCGCACGAGCGCGGCTGTCTTCACCGACGCTTCGACGTCGTCGATCGCGAGCACGAAAAGTTTGGCTTCACCCGTTTTGGCCGCCTGCAGCATATCGAGGCGGGAAGCATCTCCAAAATAGATCTTGTTGCCGAAACGGCGCACGAAATCGACCTGCTGGTAATTCGCCTCGAGCGCTGTTGACGATATGCCGCACATCCGCAATACGCGTGCGACGATTTGTCCGAAGCGCCCAAAACCCGCGATGATCACGGGATTGCCCGGCCCGACGATGGTGTCATATTCGGGTTCGCTGCGGCGTTCGATCCAGCGCGCGATCAGGCGATCGTGTGCGGCGAATACGAATGGCGCAAGCAGCATCGACAGGGTTACCACCATCACCAGCAACTGTGAAGTCTCGAGGTCGAACACGCCAAGGCCGGTCGCGGTCGAGAACAGCACGAACGCAAATTCGCCGCCCTGCGAAAGCGCAACGGCGAGCCGCTGCGCGGTATCGTTCGGCGCGCCGGTCGCG
>DASYSI010000293.1:0-7061 GCA_036003485.1 Burkholderiales bacterium
GCGTAAGCTAGCAGTAACTCGTGTTACACGACAAACTTTTTGGCGCGGGCCATCGCCTTGAATGTAGCAGGACACGCGGTCACTGTAAAATCGGAAACCGCTTCCGCTGACATAGAGTGGAAGGATAAAGCGTGCCGCGCGCCTGAGACTGCCCGCTCTCGCGTCCAGCCCTGATTACCTTTATCATCCTGCATCTTTGGCAAACGCCGCATGCAAATTAGTCGAGGACCAAGAATGCACGAATCTTCTGATCACGATCCCGCCCACGCGTTCAGCTTCCTGATGCAGCCGGAAATCCGATTTATCGATGCGGCGGTCGCGCGGCTGATACCCGCGGATGAATTGGGACCGGGTGCGAGGGAGGCAGGCGTCACTCATTTCATCGACCACCAGCTCGCGAGCTCGTGGGGAACGCACGGCCGCAACTATCGCTCCGGGCCATGGCTCGAGGGAACGGCGCAGCAGGGATTTCAGTCGCGATTGACGCCCAAGGAGATCTACCGTACGGCCATCCGTGAGACCAATGCTTATTGCAGCAGGCAATACGGCAAGATTTTCGAGTTTCTCACGCCCGTGCAGCAGGACGAAGTCCTGCACGGTCTTGAAGACGGCAAGATCGAGCTCGAAGCGGTTTCAGCGAAGCTGTTCTTCGGTTTGCTGATGCGGAACACGGAAGAAGGGTTTTTTGCCGATCCAATGTATGGCGGCAACCGCGATAAGGTCGGATGGAAGCTGATCGGCTTTCCGGGAATTGCATCGTCCGCCTATGCCGAACACCTCGAGAAACACGATGTGGCCTATCGCGTCGAGCCGGTAAGCATACTCGACGTGCTGCAACAGCGCGTGAAGATCGACGCGCAGGGTTATCCCAGGCATGTCACTTTAACCCGGCAGGAACAGAAGGACAGCGATGGCAGCGACTAAACTCAAACCCACTGACGTGGTGGTCGTGGGCACCGGCGTTGCCGGTTCGATCATGTGCATGGAATTGGCCAGCGCGGGACTCAACGTCGTCGGTCTCGAACGCGGACGCATGATCGACCCCCAGCACGATTTCGCGATGCCGTACGCGCATGACGAGCTCAAGTACGACCGTCATAGCGATATTTTTCAGGATTTGTCGCGCGAGACGATTACCTTTCGCAACACGACGAATGAAACTGCGTTGCCGATGCGCGAAATGGGCTCGTTCAAGCCGGGCGAATGCGTGGGCGGCACAGCGGCTCACTGGGGCTGCCACGCGCGGCGCTTTCTGCCCTGGGATTTCGAAACGCGCAGCCAGACGCTGGAGCGCTACGGCAAGAACCACTTTCCAGAACACTGCACGAGTCAGGACTGGGGCCTCAGCTATGAAGAACTTGAGCCGTATTACGACCAGTTCGAATCCATTTACGGTGTCGGCGGCAAGGCCGGCAATCTCAATGGCGAAATCCAGGACGGCGGCAACCCGTTCGAAGGCCTGCGCTCGCGCGAGTTTCCGAATCCGCCAACTCCGCGCTCGTTCGCCGGTTCGCTGTTCGCACAGGCCGCCGAATCGTTGGGCTACACACCGTTCCAGAACCCGTCGGCGGCGATGTCGCAGTCCTATACGAATCTTTACCGGCAGATGCTGGGCGCATGCCTGCGCGGCGGGTTTTGCGGCAGCCACGGTTGTGCCAACGGCGCCAAAGCGAGCCCGCTGACAGCCGTGATTCCGGCGCTGCTCAAGCTCAAGAACTTTACGCTGCGCCCGCTCGCCAACGTGATCAGGGTGAACCTCGATTCCGCGAAGAAGCGCGCAGTGGGCGTCACTTACATCGATGCGCAGGGGCGCGAAGTCGAGCAGCCTGCGGAGCTCGTGATCCTGTCGTCGTACACGTTCAACAACACGCGACTGATGCTGCTCTCGGGGATCGGCAAGCCGTACGATCCCGTGAGCAATCAGGGCGTGGTGGGCAGAAACTATTCGTATCAGACCGGGGGCAAAGTTTCGCTGTTCTTCGACGACAAGGAGTTCAATCCTTTTATTGGCGGCGGCATGGTCGGCACCTCGATCGATGACTTGAGTGGTGACAACTTCGATCACTCGGATCTGGGTTTCGTCGGCGGCGCTTACGTGGCGGTGCAAAGCAACGGCGCAACGCCGATCCGCGCCAAGCTGCTGCCGCCCGGCACGCCGCGCTGGGGCTCGGAATGGAAAAAAACTGCGGCGCAGTATTATCGTCGCTCTTTTTCGATTACCTATCATGGGAGCTGCCAAAGCTACCGCGGCCATTATCTCGATCTCGATCCGACGTACCGCGACGCCAACGGCCTGCCGCTGCTGCGCATGACCTTCGACTGGCATGCAAACGAGCGCAAGCTTTCCGCTTACATGAGCGACAAGGCTGCCGAGATCGCACAAGCGATCGGTCCGTCGAAGCTGGCGAAAAATACGGTCCCCGCGAAGTACAGTATCGTGCCGTACCAAAGCACGCACAATATCGGCGGCGCGGTCATGGGCGCGGATCCGGCATCGAGCGTGGTCAACAAGTATCTGCAATCGTGGGATGTCCCAAACGTATTCGTCGTCGGCGGCAGCGCGTTTCCGCAGAATAGCGCCTGCCCTCCTACCGCAACGATAGGGGCGCTCGCGTGCTGGGCGGCGGACTCGATCAAGGACCACTACATAAAGCGGCCGGGCGCAATGGTGTGATCGTCCGACCCGAAATCCTGCTGATGCGGGCGATTTACGCGTCCACGATTGCCGAGCTCGAACGCGAGTTCACAGTGCACAAGCTGTGGACCGCTCCGGACCCGCATGCCTATATCAAAAGCGCGTGCGCAAATGTACGCGCTGCGGTAACGACGCCGCCCGCCGGCTTCAGCCGCCGCGACTTCGAAGCATTGCCCAAACTGGAAATTCTTGCGTGCTTCGGCCCGCATTGCGAGCTGCTGGATCTGGCGGCGGCGAAAGAACGCGGTGTATCCGTTACGTACACGCCTGACTCCACGGCAGAGCCGGTCGCGGATCTGGCCATGGGCATGATCGTCGCGGTCATGCGCCGTCTGTGCGAAGCCGATCGCTTCGTGCGAGCCGGCAAGTGGCCGGCCGGCGTTTTTGTTTCGGGGCGGGAAGTGCGCGGCAAGACCTGCGGCATTGTCGGCTTCGGCAGGATCGGACGGGAGATTGCGAAGCGCGCGGCGGCTTTCGATATGTCGGTTTGCTACTATGGGCCGCGCCGCAAAGAAAACGCAGCTTATCCGTACTTCGACGACCTCGAAACCATGGCGCGCGATTCGGATTGTCTGGTTGTGACGTGTCCCGCAACCGCAGCGACCCGCAATCTGGTCGATGCCCGTATTCTGGGCGCGCTCGGCGCAGACGGCTTTCTTGTCAATGTCGCGCGCGGCGCGATCGTCGATGAGCAGGCATTGATTGCGGCGCTAGCCGGCAAGCAGATTGCCGGTGCGGCGCTGGATGTCTTCCAGGACGAGCCGCGCGTTCCCGCTGCGTTGATGCAGATGGACAACGTCGTGCTGGCGCCGCATATCGGTACCTCGACGCGTGAGAATCGCGAAGAGCGCGCGCGCAAGCTGATGCTGAATCTTCACGCGCATTTCGCGGGCAAGCCGCTGATTCATGCGGTTGCCGCTTAATTCATCAGTAATGCGATCTAAAGCTCACGCCGTCCATCTTGACGAGCTCGTCGAGTTCGATGTACGACCGTCCGCTGTCACGTTCAACTGTGAACTGCATCCGCCGGTGCCCGTCGAGTGTGGCGCGAATGGACAATAACTGCAGACCCTGATCCCCGACCTGCCATTCATGCGAGCCGGCGAGCCCCGCGGGGGCATAGATCGCGGCGCCGGGACCGACCGCGTATTCCTTGCCATGGAAATCACGGACGATGGCGCTACCTCCTACCACATAGTAGAAGACTTCGATCGCGTGCCAGTGCAAGTGCTCGAGCGTGCCCGCCTTGAACGTGGCAACGGCAACGCGAATTCGTTCGCTCGGAAATTCAGGGCATCCGACGATCGGTCGTAGTGTCTGTCCGCCGACCACGCCGGGAATCTCTGTGACCTGTGCCTGATTGATGACGCGCAGCGTCGACTTCACGTCCATCTCGAATTCTCCCATCGCGTCATTGAACCTTGATGTTGCCGACCCTGACCACTTTCGTCCATTTGGCGATTTCGTGCGAGATCACGCGCGCGAATTCCTCGGGCGTGGAGTGCGCAGGCTGCCTGCCATCGGCGCGCAGTCGTTCGAGCGTTTCAGGCTGCCTGAGGATGCGCGCGAGCGCCTGATTAAGCCGCAGGATGATTTCCTTGGGCATTCCGGCGGGTCCCCACATGCCGTTCCACGAGGTGTGCTCATAGCCGGGAAGCGTCTCGGCGACCGCGGGCAAATCGGGTAATTCGGTAAAGCGCTGCTCAGTGGTGACGGCGAGCCCGCGCAACCTGCCGGATTTCAAATGCTGAATCAATGCCGGTACCGACGAAAAAATGAGCTGGATCTGCCCGCCGAGCAGGTCGGCCACAGCGGGGGCGTCGCCCTTGTATGGAACGTGGATCATCTCGGTCTTCGTCATCTGCAGGAAGAGTTCGGTGGCAAGATGCGTGGCGCCGCCGATGCCGGACGAGCCATACGTGAGGGCGCGCGGTTTGGCGCGCGCAAGCTCGATGAAGTCTTTGACGTTGGTTGCCGCGACCGAATTGTTCACGGCGAGTACGAATGGCCCTTTGTGTAATACTCCGACCGGTGCGATGTCTTTGACCGGATCGTACGAGAGCTTGTAGAGCGCCGCATTGGTGGCGTAACTCGTCGCCACGATAATGACCGTGTAGCCGTCGGGATTCGCGTGCACGACGATGTCGGTTCCGATCGAGCCGCCCGCGCCGGCGCGGTTGTCGACGATGAACTGCTGGCCGAATTCCTGCGACAGCCGCGCCGTCAGCACGCGCGCGATGATGTCGGTGCTGCCGCCGGGCGCGAATGGCACGACCACACGCACCGCCTTGTCCGGCCATTTTGCTGTTTGAGCATGCGCGCCCGGCGTCGCTGCCGCAAGCGCCAACATCAAAAATAAGCGTCTTGTTTTCATCGCTGCGATCAAACCAAGAAAGCCTGGCCAAAAAGCGCTGAAAACGGTCAGTAGGCTATATTCACGTGCATGCCGTCCCATGCGGACCGCGCCATTGCGTCGGTAAGCTGTACGCTGCGAAGGCCGTCTAGGCCGGAAGGGCTGGGATCGCGCCCGTCGATTAGCGCCTGACTGAAAGCCGCCACGCTCATGGCATGCGCGTTGATGGCCGGATACTCCATGCGACGGACTTCGCCACCGCGAAACTGCAGCAGCATTTCACCCGCGGATCGGCTGCGCGTAAGCCCTTTGCCCGTAATGCGGCCGGCCGTTCCGTAAATCACAAAGTCGTTGTGAGGATTCGGTGTTTTCTGGTTGACATTGACCTGCGCCATTACGCCATTCGCAAAACGGAAGGTCGACAAATTGATCTGCTCCATGACATTGCGCGGCGTATCGAAGAACGCTGACACCGTCGTTATCTCGGATGACAGCAGGTAGCGCAGGATGTCGTATACATGCACGCCGATACTCATGGTAGTGCCCAGCCCCGCCATCGCCGGATCAACGCGCCAGCTGGAACGCGTGCTCTCTGGATTTGCGCCCGGACTCGCTTCGAGCTCGACGAGCAGCACTTGACCGATCTCGCCGCTGTCGATGATGCGCTTGGTTTCGATGAAGCATGGCATGAAGCGGTTGTGAAAGTTGACGCCGAGCTTCACGCCGGCTTTTTCGCAGGCTGCGACGACACGTTGCGCGTCGGCAGCGTTGGTAGCCATCGGTTTGTCGCAAAAGACGTGCTTGCCGGCTTGCGCGGCGGCAATCGCCTGCTCGGCATGGAGCCCACTGGGCGTTTCAATCGCAACCACTGTCACAGCGGGGTTGCGCAGCATGTCAGCATAGCTTGTGTAAGCATGTTGCGCGCCGAACTTTTTGGCAAAGGAATCTGCGCGCGCGCGGTCGCGGCTGACGACGGCGACGAGTTTGTTGCTGCTGCACGCGTTGATTCCGGGAAGAATACGATCGTCGGCAATTCTGCCAGTCCCGATAAGTCCCCAGCCATTGATCTGAGTGTTCATGGACGAGAATGTATCAGGCCAGGTTGCCGCTGTAAAATGAACGAGTCCATCGCCATTGTCCTCGCTCATCGTCGGTCACCTGAGTTCGATTTGCGTGCGCTCGTTACGACTGTGCGGGATCGCATCGAGCGCGCATTGAATTCGCACGATCGCGTGGACGCAAACAGGCGGGGAGGCTACCATTGAGGGAAAATCAGTTGTGAATGCGATCGATAAAGAAGATGGCCGGTTTGGTTACAATGATCATGAATGCGACGGTGGATCGCTCGGAAAATTACGGATGGCGCGAACGATGTTGGTAATTGTAAGAATGGGGAAACGCTGATGATGACACGCAGGCTCGCGGCCTTTGTCGCCGACTTGAGCTACGACGACTTACCCCGCGCAACCGTGGAGATGAGCAAGCGGCTGCTGCTCGACGGCATCGGGTGCATTCTCGCAGGAATCGATTCGGCTCCGGCGCGCAACGTCGCGGCAATGGTCCGGGGTCTGGGCGGCGAGCGGCAGGCAACGATATTGCCGGGTCACACGCAGGGTTCGGTGCGCGACGCCGCATTTGTCAACGCAATCGCACTCTACAGCGTCGGGTTGAACGATGTGCACAGTCCTTCCGGCGCGCATCCGGGCGCATGTGTCATTCCCACAGTGCTCGCGGTGGCAGAATGGATGCGTTTGCCGGGCAAAGATCTTCTGACTGCGATGGTGGCAGGCTATGAAGTGAATGGGCGCGTGGGGCGGGCGATTATTCCGACGCATCGCGAGCGGGGGTTTCATCCGACTGGAACGTGCGGAACATTTGGCGCAACCGCGGCGGCCGCTCGTCTGCTTGGGTTCGACGCGGATAAAACGGCGAACGCTCTGGGAATCGCGGGTAGTCAGGCAGCCGGACTGTATGAGTGCCACCACGATGGCACTTCAACGATGATATTTCATG
>DASYSI010000294.1:0-7164 GCA_036003485.1 Burkholderiales bacterium
TTGAGATATTGCAACTGCTGCCGCAGGTGCCGGAGGAAATGGTGTCCGCGCTCCAGGGCGTCAGCGGGCCCGCGCGGCTCGCGGACTTCATCGCGGGATTGATGGACATCAGCGTCGAGGAGAAGCAGAACCTGCTCGAGACCTTCGACCTCAAGGCGCGGCTCGACAAGCTGCTCGAATTGCTGTCGCATCGCATCGAGGTGCTCAAGGTCTCGCGCGAGATCGATGAGCGGACCAAAGCGTCGATCGACGATAAAGGTCGCAAACACCTGCTGCGCGAGCAGATGCAGTTGATCCAGAAAGAGCTTGGCGAAGGCAACGAGGGGGCGGCGGAAGTCGCCGAACTCGAGAAAGCGATTGCCGAGGCAAAGATGCCCGAAGAGGTCGAAAAGCAGGCGCGCAAGGAATTGCAGCGCCTCGCGCGGATGCCCGAAGGCGCCGGCGAGTACTCGATGATCCGCACATACCTCGACTGGCTGATTGAACTGCCGTGGGCGGCTGACGCGGAAACGGCGATCGACATTGCGCAGGCGCGGCAAATTCTCGACAACGATCACTACGGGCTCGAGAAGATCAAGCGGCGAATTCTCGAGTACCTCGCCGTGCGCAAGCTCAATCCGTCGGGCAAGAGCCCGATCCTGTGCTTCGTCGGTCCGCCCGGCGTCGGCAAGACCTCGCTCGGCCAGAGCATCGCGAAGGCGACCGGGCGCAAGTTCGTACGCGTGAGCTTGGGCGGCGTGCACGATGAAGCCGAAATCCGCGGTCACCGGCGCACGTACATCGGTTCATTGCCGGGCACCATTATTCAAAACCTGCGCAAAGCCGAGACGCGCAATTGCGTCATGATGCTTGACGAGGTCGACAAGCTCGGTGCGGGGGGCTTTCATGGTGACCCTTCGTCGGCGCTGCTCGAAGTGCTCGACCCCGAGCAGAATTCGAACTTCCGCGACAATTATCTTGCGGTGCCCTTCGATTTGTCGGGCGTGATGTTCGTCTGCACCGCGAACGTGCTTGATACGATTCCCGGGCCGCTGCGCGACCGCATGGAGATCATTCAACTGCCCGGTTACACGGCGCAGGAAAAACTGCAGATCGCGCGTCGCTATCTGGTCGCGCGCCAGCTCGAAGCTACGGGGCTCAAACCGGAACAATGCGAAATCAGCGACGATGCGCTGAGGGTGATCATTGACGATTACACGCGCGAGGCGGGCGTGCGCAATCTCGAACGCGAGATCGGCACGGTGTTTCGTAACGTCGCCGTGCGCATCGCCGAAGGCAGCGTGCAACAGGTCAAGATCGGGCCCGACGATCTTGCTGCGATCCTCGGCCCGCGCAAGTTCGATGCCGAAGTTGCGATGCGCACCGGCTTGCCGGGGGTCGCGATGGGGCTCGCCTGGACGCCGGTCGGCGGAGATATCCTGTTCATCGAAGCATCGCGCATGCCGGGCACGGGCAAACTGATACTCACGGGCCAGCTCGGCGAGGTGATGAAAGAAAGCGCGCAGGCGGCGCTATCACTCGTCAAGTCGCGCTCGCAGCAGCTCGGGATCCAGCAGGATATGCTCGACAAATCGGACATTCACGTTCACGTGCCGGCGGGCGCGACGCCGAAAGACGGCCCGAGCGCGGGAGTCGCAATGTTTACGGCCTTGGCGTCGCTGCTGACTAACCGGCCGGTGCGAAGCGACGTTGCCATGACGGGCGAAATCAGCTTGCGTGGGCTGGTGCTTCCGATCGGCGGAGTGAAGGAGAAGGTACTGGCGGCTCTGCGCGCCGGCGTCGCGACGGTGATGCTGCCGGCGCGCAACCGCCGGGACTTCGAGGAAATCCCGGCCGAGGTGCGTGAAAAGCTGGAGTTCGTCTGGCTCGAGCACGTCGACGAAGCGTTGGCGACCGCACTGTCTCCCGACGCCGCCGAAAATGTCACATCGTAAGCGGCTCGCGCGATCGAGCCGCCGCGGCGCGCTGAATTGAGGCCCGATTACGGACCCTCCGCGGCTCGGCGATAGTTCGCGCGATTACAGACCACCCTTGGGTATTCTCTGTGTGACTTCGCCCAGTTTTATGCGAAGCTGCAGCGGGTCTGCAATTCCGCGCAGAGGCTCGAGTGAAGAGCCCGTGCCGACTACCGTCACGTCCCCGTAGTTCAGGATGCGTCCGAGAAGCCCCTGGTTTACATGGATACTCTCAATTTTGGCGAGGTTCATTTCCACAGTATTGCGTGAAATGAGGCCGCTCTTGGTGATGATGCGCCGGTCCGTGAGCACGAGCTCGGTCGTCATTCGGCTGACGAGTGCAATCACGATCAGAATCAGTCCGATTGCGAGCGGCACCACCGCGATCGTCGACGAAATTCCCTCCCGTCCCGACGCGGCAACCATCGCGTAGAGTCCGCCCACCACGAGCAGCGCGCCCACAAGATAATGGAACGCATATTTCCAGTGCGAAATTGCGGCGCGATGCACGATCTTCTCGCCATCAGCCAATACCGATTCGGCGTAGGAACTCATCGTAGCTATCTCCTTCTTGACACGCGGCGAACATGCGCTCGATTGTGAGCACACGATGGCCAGCGATTGCGTGCGGTCTGAGGGAGAGTTGGATACATACGCCAAACGACGGTCATGAACGTTACTTCGCGAGGCCGAGCTCGGATAAAATGGAACGCAAGTCTCCCGCCTGCTGGGCAAACAACTTGCGCGTCGCCTCGCTGCCCATGTATGCCGGCGTCAGCGAATTCAGCTCGAGCTCGTGCGTCCATTCTTCCTGTTCGGTCGCTTTTGCCGCGAGCGCCTCCCAGTAGGCAATCTGCTCGGCGTTAAGGCCGCGCGGTCCTATCAGCGCGCGCCAACTGCTGAAAATGACATCCACGCCCTGTTCGCGCCAGGTCGGTACCGCCGCGAGCGTTCCGCTCAGACGTTCCGCCGATGCAATGCCCAGCACGCGTACCCGTCCCGCCTGCAAGTGCGCGCCAACCAGCCCGACCGTGGTGATGGCGAGGTCGACGTGGCCTCCAAGCACAGCGGCGATTGATTCCGCGCTGGAATTGAAAACAGCGATTTTGAAACGCTTGCTGTCCACGCCGATCGACTTGCCGACCAGGCACACCGCGATGTGATTGGCATTGCCCAGAGCGCTTGCGAGAGCCATGTTTACGGAGGCGGGGTCTTTTTTCAGGCGCTCGATCAGATCGCGTCCGCTTCTGAGCGCAGAGTTCGGGTTCGCAACGAATGCGATGTGTTCGTCGGCGAGCATCGCCAACGGCGTGAAATCCTGATAGCTGAGGGGATTGCTCCCCATGATGCGATTGGTAATGACGGTGAAAGGTGTGATGAGCACGTAGTGTGGATCTGCGGCATGCGAGGCGAGATAATTAAAACCGACTGCGTTGCCTCCGCCCGCCCTGTTAATCACCGTCTGGTTCGCTTTCGTCAGGTGCTTTTCCTGGATCACGCGTTGAAAAAGACGCGCCATAGAGTCGAGCGAACTGCCCGCGGCAGCCGGAACGATTATTTCGATGTTCCTGGATGGTTGCCACTGCGCATACACGGGATCGACGGCAATGATCGCCGCCAGCGCGAGCGCCGCCGCTGTGTGCAGATACAGGTGGTTTTTCCGGCTTGCGCTTACACCTGTAGATCGCATCGCGGTTCTCTTTCGGATTCGGGATAGACGTGCCACTTGATTGTGACACAAGCACGCGATTCCAGGGTTCGTTGCGTGACTCTGGCCGTGCATAGCCACCGTGAAATTACTCGAGTTTCAGTTTCGCCGCGTCGATGACGCGGGCCCACTTCGTCGCTTCCTTGCGCAAAAAATCGTCGAACTGCGCGGGTGAATTGGCTACGATCTCGGCGCCTTCGCTGGCGAGCTTTTCCTTCGTGTCCGGCTGATTCAGGCTTTTGACCACGGCGGCATTGAGCTTCAGGAGAATATCGCGCGGGGCGCGCGCGGGCGCGAGCAGCCCCCACCACGCAATCGATTCGTAACCGGGCAATCCGGCCTCGTCAAGCGTCGGCAATTCCGGCAGCGTCGCGGAACGCTTCAGAGAAGTCACCGCGAGCGCTTTGAGACGCTGCGCCCTGATCTGAGTCAACGCCGACTGCGCAGAGACGAACATAAGATCCACGCGGCCGGCGATCAGATCGATGACAGCCGGACCCGCTCCTTTATAGGCGACGTGCACGAGTTCTACCTTCGCCGCGATCTTGAAGAGCTCGGCAGAAAGGTGCGGTATGCTGCCGGTGCCTGACGACGCAAAGGTCAAGCCGCCGGGTTTGGCACGCGCCAGCGCGATCAGCTCCCTGACATCCGCCGCGGGCAGTGCGGTGCGCACTACCAGCACGTTGGGACCCGAAGCAACGAGCGTGACCGCAGCGAGATCCTGCTGGGGATTGTATGGAAGATGGCGATACAGACTGGGATTGATGACCACCGGTCCGGGACTCGTCAGCAGTAGGGTGTAACCGTCGGGTCCCGCCGTGGCGACGATTTCAGCCGCGACATTGCCGCCGGCGCCGGCCCGGTTATCGACGATGACCGGCTGTCCCCACGTTTCGTACAGCTTATGCGCGACCAATCTCGCGGTAGCGTCGGCGCCGCCTCCGGGCACGAAACCGACCACGATACGAATCGGCCGCTCAGGAAAATTCAGCGCAGCCGCATGTGCGATCAGCAGCAGAAAGAGAACGTGAAATGCGATCAATGTGCGCATCGGCAGATGTACGATCTTTTCGATTGCGTGTCGTAACCGACTCCAACTATTCGCGGTCGGGATCAGAAGCGCGATGGTCATCGCTTCATCAGGCAGCCGGCTGAACGCGGCGGGGATATTGCAAAATCATCACCTGCAAGCCATCAGCGCCGGACGTAAATGTCACGCGTGGTTCGTCGGCAGTGACCACGATCGCCGCGCGCACAGCGAGGTTTCTGTCCTCATGGACGAGACCGCCTTCGAGCACAATATAGACCTGGCCCCGTCCCAGGCTCGGATCCGTTCCGGTGTACGGAGTGTGCGGCGGCAGGTTTGCGATATCGGCAAATAGGCCCGCGTCCGGATCATCCTGCGCCACACCGATGACACGCTCGACCTCAGGCGCAGGCAGTTGCCTCAGGTCCTGTCGGGAGCGCGCCCTGATTCCCTCCGCGATGAAAAAGCGCTTGCTTCCGCGTTTCAGATTTTTACGCGACTCGGAAACGTGCAGGTACTGCGACCCCATTGCATCAAAGTCTGGTCTCAGCACGTAATAAGACAGACCGCGCTTCCCGGCAACGATGGGGCCATAACCCGTATAACCGTTTGTGTAGTGAATCGAAATTGGCGCGATTACGTGACGGCCCAGCTTGCCCTCGCCATCCATGAACACCTGGAACTGGTCGATGCCATGAAAGTGCGGCAGTATCTCGGATCCCGGAATGAGCTGTTCGACCAGCAACACCTGCGGCACGCCAACCTTTCTTTGCGTGTAGTCGCTGCGCCATGTTTCGGTCTCGTTGTCGCGCACGACGTGGGTCTTGTCGGAGCGCGGAAGCAGGCCCGGAATCGATAACAGCATGACAATCTCCTGAGGTTTTGTTCGCATCGAAGCCGACTTTCGGACGTCACGGATGCGGCTGACTCTTAAGATAGGTGAAACCGAGGCGCTTTATCTCTGCAAGCGCGATCTAATCGCGCGCTTTGTATCGTCGTCGAGATCGGGGGAAGAGCTCACGAACGCATCGATCGATTCGATGCGGTCTTGACGCGCAGGCTGGGACGTGAAGAGCTTGACCACCCGATTCAATTCATCGGAGATTCTCGCCCGCTCTTCCAGCATATAGTTGAAGTGCTGGTCGCAGCCGGGAATCGGCGCCGGATATTTTCTGATCTCTTCAGAGATACCGAATCGCTTGGTTTCGAGCAGCGCCTTGATTTCGTGCAGTATCAGTTCGAGCGATTTCGCTTCAACATGCATGTCTGACGCGTCGCGGGATGCTATGGCTCGCATGGTGTGTGTTTTCCCTGATGCAGCAACACGCGGCATTCGCCGCCAGTCGCATTTCAAGATTCATCGGCAGCCGGCTGGCGCGAAAAGCCACGGAACAAAAGAGAGACTGCTTTTCATTATATAAGATGCGCCAATTCGAGTCTGCCCGATTACCCGGTCCAGAGCGGCCGGGCGAACCATCACGTCTTTGCGCGCCGCCGCGGCGGCACGAGCCAGAGTGTCAGCGCGACCGCAATTGCAAATATCAAATAGGCGACAGTGAACACCCATTCGGGAAAATTGTAGAAGAGTACGCGGCGTATCCAGCGCGCCACGAAGCTGGTTTGGTCGTGTGTGGCGCGTAAGGCGTCTTCCCACGCCGTTAACGGACACACTACCCCGACCACGGCTTCGACAGCGACATAAGCGATCGCAACGAGGTGCGCAATGCGAAACCAGTAATTGCGCACCCAAAGCCAGCCGCACGCCGCGCCAATCCAGATCAATGCCAGACCACCGACGACGAACAACACGAACAGGAAGTGAATGATGAGTATGAAATCGGCAAACAGCGTCGCCATCGCCCGGCCAGCAGCTAGAAGTTAATGACGGCGGCGCCAGAACGGTGCATCAGGCCAGCGCTGCTCGGCCCGGTAGTACTTGGCGCGGCGTTGCAGGTAAGAGCCGAAGCGATCATGCGTCCATTGCGCGTAGTCCTCAAGGCCGCGGGTTTCCCCGTCGAGCGCGCGATCAATTGCGCGCGCGGCGCGCATGCCGGATTCGAGCGCCTTGCAAATGCCCTGACCCGACAGCGGGTCCCACGTCATCGCCGCGTCGCCCACGAGCAGCCAATTGCGGTCGTGCACGCGCGCGTGGCTGCAGGTCATTGCCGCATACGGCACGACATGCGCGAGGTCAGTCAAACCGCAGCAGCGCTCACGGGTCAGCGGCGCAGCGCGCACCTCGCGCCGCAAAAAGCCGGCGAGATCGTTGCGCCGGCTGTTGAGGATATCGGCATCGGTCATGTAAACAGTGACGTGCTGATTACCCGGCAGCAGCGCCGAATACCACCATCCGCCCGCAGTTGCCTCGATCAGCGTCCGATGATCGAGGTGCCCAGGCGGCGTGAAGGCGGCGATGCCGATCAGCTGGTCGTGAATGACGCGGCGGCCGGCGCGACGTTTGAGCGGGGAGGCGC